>JAOPWA010000382.1 GCA_025965915.1 Dactylosporangium sp.
CCGCTTGGGCCGGGACCGGGCCGCGTGGCGGCGTGCGAGCAGGTCGCGGTGCCAGCGCACGACAGTGTCCGGGCGCACCAGCAGCCGCAACCTACGTCGCACGTCTGGCGGGAGCCGGTGCAGCAGCGCCGCCAGGAACACCCGATCGCTCGGGTGAAACCGCGGCCTCTGCTTGCCCAGTTGCCGTTCCAGCACCGTGATCTGATGGCGCAGGGCGAGGATCTCGATGTCCTTGTCACGGTCGTTCATGGGCAGGAGCCGCAGAAGCGCGAAGGTGTTCGTCACAGCGAGATAGGCCAGGCGCAGCAGCATGACAGATCATGATGCCGCCAGTCCGCCGTCCACGTGAACAGCGCAGGTGCGAGCGGCCCGATCCACCAACATCGAGATCAACTGCTCGTCCGTCACCGCACCGACCGACCCGGCGGCCGACTCCTGCTCGACAGTGGTCTCCGTCGTCATCTGACGTCTCTCCCTTGATCAGCAGATCCGCCGCTATTTGCACAGTCCCGGAGAAGGGGCGCACGGCGGGGTCCGCTCCATGCCGAGCTTCTGCGCCAGATGCAGTGACTGCACCAGCAGATCGGCCAGTGCGTCCAGATGGCGGTGGCGGAACCGGGCAATCGACCGGAAGCCGCATGTAACGACACGGACATTTAGTTTTGACACCGTACCAATACAGTTCGTCGTCTCCTCCGGGAAGCCGATCCCTGAGGTGGCCAGGCATTTGGGAACCGACGGAGGCTTCCGCGACGATGGAGATCCTGGAATTCACCCCAACGCCCGAGCAGTACGCCTGGACGTTCGGCGGGGTCGCACCCGCGCACCGGATCAAGCCGGGAACCGGGTTGCGGCTGTGGAGCGATGACGCATTCTGCGGGCGGCTGCGTGATGTCACCGATTTGCCCAGCGCCTCGCTGGACGCCCGCTACCTCAACCCGCAGACGGGTCCGTTCTACGTCGATGGCGCGGAGCCAGGGGACACACTGGTGTTGCACTTCGTCGACATGACCCCCGCTCGTTCGTGGGGTGCGTCCGCCACCATTCCGTTCTTCGGCGGACTGACCAGCACAGACCGGACGGTGACGTTGCAGCAGCCGTTGCCCGAGCGAACCTGGATCTACCAGGTGGACTCGGGCCGCAATACCGTCACATTTGAGGCCCGGGGCAGCGAGTTGAGTTTGGCGTTGCCGATGGCGCCGATGCTCGGCACGGTCGGCGTGGCACCGGCCGCCGGCGAGGTGCGGACGTCGTTGGTGCCGGACAAGTTCGGCGGGAACATGGACACTCCAGAGATGCGACCGGGCACGACCTGCTATCTCGGCGTCAACGTGGAAGGCGCGCTGTTCTCCATCGGTGACGGCCACTATCGCCAGGGCGAGGGTGAATCCTGCGGTACCGCCGTCGAGGGCGCGATGAACACGACCATGGTGGTCGAACTGGTCAAGGGCGGGGCGCCGACGTGGCCGCGCCTCGAGGACGACGAGCACCTGATGGTCGTCGGATCGAGCCGCCCGTTGGAGGATGCCTGGCGGGCAAGCCAGGTGGACATGGTGTTGTGGTTCGGTGAGCTGTTCGGGCTGGACAGGCTGGACGCTTACCAGCTGCTCACCCAGATCAGCCAGGTACCTGTCGCCAATGTCGTGGACACCAACTACAGCGTCGTGACCAAGGTGGCCAAGGCTCTGCTCCCGTCTACCCAGGTTTACGGCGGAATACACCGCTACCTACGTGAGTTGGGCGCGACCGGTTCGTTGAGCTGACCCTGGAACCGAAGCACTTGCCAGCGGCAACGCCTACCGCACGCCTGATGCCGCGACCGATCGATCATGTACGGCGACTCCATCAGCGAGAGGTTGACAATCGTGAATCTCGGGTTGACCGGGCTGCGTGCCCTGGTGACCGGCGGCACCAAGGGTATCGGCCGGGCGATCGTGGAGACACTGGTCGAGGAGGGCGCCTCGGTAGCGTTGTGCGCCCGGACCAAGTCCGACGTCGTAGCGACCGTGGAGCACCTGCGCGAGCGAAACGCCAACGTCACCGGCGCTGCGGTGGACATCGCCGACGGCACGGCCTTGGCCGAGTGGGTCACCGACAGCGCGGCCGAACTCGGCGGCCTGGACATCGTGGTCGCCAACGTCAGCGCCCTGGCCATCGGCGACGATGAGGAGAGCTGGCGCAAGAGTTTCGAGGTGGACATGATGGGCACGGTCCGGCTGGTCAATGCGGCGCTCCCGCTGCTGGAGAAGAGTTCGGCGCCGGCTATCGTGACTGTGTCCAGCGTGTCCGGTCGTGAGATCGATTTCGCCGCCGGGCCGTACGGCACGTTCAAGGCCGCACTGATCCACTACACCCAGGGCCTGGCCTACCAGTTGGCCGCCAAGGGCATCCGGGCCAACACGGTCTCGCCGGGCAACACCTACTTCCCCGGCGGGGTGTGGGCGAACATCGAGGAGAACAACTCGGAGCTGTTTGGTCAGGCGATGGCGCTGAACCCGACCGGACGCATGGCTAAACCGGAGGAGATCGCCCGCGCGGCCGTGTTCCTGGCCAGTCGGGCGGCCAGCTTCGTCACCGGCACCAACCTGGTTGTCGACGGGGCGTTGACCCGCGGCGTGCAGTTCTAGGGGACTACCCCGGTGCGGCGATCTGCGTGTCATTGAGGTGTACGTCGCGCGAGGCGAGGTCGGCCCGGAACTGCTCCGTGTTCAGAGGGCCCGTCTTGTGTGTTGAACGTGTTCATCTTCGGGGCCAGTACAAGGCGTGTACGTCCTGGTCGTCATGGAGGCCGCCCTCCGCCGGGTGCACATCCTCGGCGTCATCGAACACCCCACCGCAGCCTGGACCGTTCAGCAAGCCCGTAACCTGGTGATGGACCTCGGCGACCGGATCGGCTCGTTCCGGTTCCTGATCCGCTACCGGGACGCGAGTTTCATCCGACGCTTCGACGAAGCGTTCGCCGCGGCGGGCGTTTGGGTTGCCTCGATGCCGGCGGCGGCAACCGGTCCGTCCATGACCTCTCAGCTCATGTGCTACGGACGACTTTCTGGCACCCATACCCCGCTACCCTCGCCATCCCGGACGAGGGGCCCCATGACGAAGAAGGGTCACCGGTTCGCGCAATGGCGCGGTCGTTGGTCAGCCGGGAACTCGCTGGTGGGGTAGGGGTAATTCGGCGACGACGGCGAACTCCAGCGCCTCGGCCTCGGCGAGGTAGACGCGTTGGGCCGCGTGGCGATCGCGCAGGTGGAGGAGGCCGCGGGCGCCTTCGTAGGAGACGGTGTCGGCGACGGCGGTGATCGCGTGGACGTCCGGGGAGCGTGCCTGGCGCATGAGGGCGTCGAGCAGGCGGACGCCCTCGTAGCACGACTCGCCGAGATTGCCGACCATGGGTGCGTCAACGCCGAACCTATGGGCGTACCGGCCAGCGAAGTCCAGGCGTTCGGGCGTGGTGAGGGTTTCGAAGTAACCGGCGGTTGCGAACAGCCCGATTGTCGACTCCGCGCCAGCGGCCAGCAGCATGTTCTCGTCCATGAGTGGGGTCAGCCGCAGGCACCTGTGGTGGAGGTCCCGCTCCGCGAACGCGCGGTGGAAATGGACTGCGTCCTCGCCGACCAGCAATACCAACACGGCGTCTGCGTCGGACGGGGCGATGCGGTCGACCACGGTGGTGAAATCCATGGTGCCGAGCGGAAGGTAGGTCTCGCCGGTGATCGCCCCGCCGGATTCCCGCACGTACCGGCGTGCCACCGCCGCGGTCTTCCTCGGCCAGATGTAGTCGTTGCCGACCACGTACCAGCGCCGCACATGCCGCTCCTCGGCGAGCAGGCGCATGCCCGGCAACAGCTGCAGCTCGGGTGTCTCGCCGGTGAGGAAAACGCCGGGATTCCGCTCTCCGCCTTCATAGATCGAGGTGTAGACATAGGGCACCCGGTCGGCGATCTGCGGTGCCAGCGCACGTCGCACGGCCGAGGTGTGCGTGCCGACCACGGCGTCGACCTGGCCCTGCGATACGAGTGCGTTAACGTCCGCCGCGACGAATTCCGGGGCGGCGCCTCCGTCGACCGTGACGAGCCGCAGCTCCCGGCCGAGGATCCCGCCAGCCGCGTTGATCTCCTCGGCGGCTAGTTGCGCGCACAGTTCGCTGGCGGGACCGATCAAGCCGAGCGGTCCCTGTAGCGGGATGACCAGCGCGACGTTGAGCTGCGTGGCAACCGATGTCGTCCCAAGCACGTGGTCACCTCCGACGGGGGAGCGTGCGAGCAGTGATGGGCCGAAAAGTGTCTAGAGTGGCATGACCGTAACCGAACGAGAGATGGTCAGGCAATGAACGCTTCGCGGTCGTCTCGTGACCTTGCCCACCTTCTGAGCCGGCTCGAGCGGCGCGTTGTCGAGCGGCAACGCGCCGCTTTGGCGACCGAGGGCTGCGGCGTCGAAGAGTGGCGCGTGATCGACTTCCTGGCTGCCGATGGTTACACCATGGGTGAGGTCGCCGATCACGCCGGCTTGACGTCCCCGACCCTGACCAAACTCGTGGACCGGCTGGTGGCGAACAACATCGTCTACCGGCGCATCGGCCTTGAGGACCGACGCACGGTGCGCATCTTCCTGACCCCGCGTGGCAGGAGCCTGCACCGTCGGCTCGGTGTCATCGTCGAGCGCAGCCAGGCGGAATTGCTCGCCGAAACCCCGAACGGCGAACTGCTCGAGGACCTGCTCGTCGCCGCCGACGCCTTCGGCAGCGCGCAGGCAGCGTCCGCGGCGAAGCAATAGTTGCGCAGGGAATAGTTTCCGCGAGGGGAAAACCGCAGGTCATCGACGAGTGTTTAACTTTGGTGAAACATAGACCGTCGATATGTGACGCGGCGTGAACACTGGTAGACCGCGGCCGCAACATCCCGTGCTTAGCGTCCGAACCGTTCGATGTCGCTTCGACAAGCAACGGCGGTGCACATGGTGTTGCCCGGCAACTTTTCCGTCCAAGCTGGAATATCCCGGCGAACAGGCAGCCGCCTGCTCGCCGCGGTGCTCGCGTGCGCGCTGCTCGCCGCGTGCAGCGGCCCCCGAGCGGGCGCGGGTGCTGCCGGGCAACCGCGCAACGGCGGGACGATGGCCATCGGCATCGAATCCGAGGTCGACGTCTTGGACCCGCAGCGCGCCGGTGGCTGGGTTTCCTGGCGCGTCAATCGGCAGGTGTTCGAGCCGCTGGTCGACGAGGACCTGTCGAAACCCTCGACACAGGTCGCCGTCCCGCCGCCGCGGCCGGGACTGGCCAGCTCCTGGGAGATCTCGCCGGACGGCACCGTCTACACCTTCCACATCCGGCCGAGCGTGAAGTTCCACGACGGCACACCGTTCGACGCGGCGGCGGTCGAGTTCAACATTCGGCGCACGTGGGACAAGGGTTTCCAATACTACGACGCCAAGGCCGCCGGCCAGACGACGTTCGTCTGGCAGCAGCTCAAGTCGATCTCGGTGCCGGACGCGATGACCATCAGCCTGACCATGAAGCAACCGTTCGAACCATTCTTGCGCCTGCTCGCCCAGGGCGGGAGCGGCTCGACCGGGATCATGAGCCCGGCGTCGATCAAGCAGTACGGCAACGACAACGTCGGTGAGCACCCGGTGGGCACCGGCCCGTTCAAGTTCGTCGACCGGGTGCGGGGTCAGCGAATCACCTTGGCGCGCAATGGCGACTACTGGGGCAAAAAGCCATATTTAGATAAAGTCGTGTTTCGCCCGCTGCCCGACCCGTCCGCCCGGGTCGCCGCGCTGCGCGCGAACGAGGTGGACATGATCGCGGTTCCGCCGCCGGACAGCGTGGCGAGCCTGCAGCAGTCCGGGTTCCAGCTTTCCGAAGGTGCGCCGCCGCACGTTTGGTACCTGGCGTTCAATATGAACGACCCGATCATGAAGAACAAGCTCGTCCGGCAGGCGATCAACCTCGCGATTGATCGCCAGGGCATGGCCACCAACCTCCTCAAGGACACCGTCAAGCCGGCCTATGACGTGCAGGCACCCGCAAACGCGGCCTACGTGGCCAACACCGAGGCCTACGGTTACAACCCGGACAAGGCCAAGCAGTTGCTCGCCGAAGCGGGGTATCCCAACGGGTTCTCGACGAAGATGATGACCTCCGTCGACGGTTCGGGGCAGATCATCCCGGTACCCATGGCCGAGTACATCCAACAGAACCTGGCCAAGGTCGGGATTCAGATCCAGCTCGACACCTCGGAATGGATTTCCTACCTGAGCAAGTGGGCGCAGGGCACTCCGCCCGGGGTCGGCTGGGCCCAGCAGTCCTGGGGCATGACGACGCCGTACTGGCTCTACATCGCCACGTCCGCGACGCTGAAGGCGCCCAATGGTCCCAATGTCGGTGGCTACGACAACCCGGAGCTGGACAAGGTGATGCAGCAGGCGATCACGGCGACCTCGGAGAGCCAGGCCGTCGAGCTGTGGAAGAAGGCCAACCGGATCGTCACCGACGACGCCGCGATCGCTCCGATCGTC
This sequence comes from Dactylosporangium sp., assembly GCA_025965915.1. Lineage (GTDB taxonomy): Bacteria > Actinomycetota > Actinomycetes > Mycobacteriales > Micromonosporaceae > Planosporangium. The sequence continues at coordinate 6,514 of JAOPWA010000382.1, forward strand.
AACGACAAGGCGCCCTACATCCTCAGCCCGCACCTGCACGGTTTCGTGTCACCGAGCGAGGAGTGGTACGACCTCAACACGGTCTGGTTGTCGTCATGATCGGCTTCCTCCTGCGCCGGCTCGTCACCACGGTGCTGGTCCTGGTCGGGGTGTCGGTGCTCGTGTTCCTGATCATGCAGCTGGTTCCGGGCGACCCGGTGCGGACGATGCTGGGCACGTCGGCCACGGGTGAGCGGGTGGCGGAGGTGCGCCACCAGCTCGGCCTGGACCGCCCGTTGGTGATGCAGTATTCGGACTACATGGCAGGCATGCTGCACGGCGATCTCGGGCGGTCGCTGACGTTGAGCCAGCCGGTGTCGGCCGTTCTGTTCCCCAAGCTCGCCAACACGATGATTCTCGCCGCGGGCAGCCTGCTGATCTGCCTGGCAATCGGCATCCCGCTGGGCACGCTGGCCGGCACCCGCCAGTACTCCGTGGCCGACCGGGGTTCGATGTTCGTGGCGCTGGCCGGGGCGAGCATACCGGTCTACTGGGCGGCACTGGTCATCATCGACGTGTTCGCCCTGCAACTGGGCTGGCTTCCCACCTCCGGGATGCACGACACCCGGGATCCGGGTGGCCTCGTCGATGTGCTGCACCATCTCGTGCTACCGGCGGTCGCCGCGGCGGTGGTGCCCACGGCGGTGGTGGCCCGGATGGTCCGGGGCTCCATGGTCGAGGCGCTGCACGCCGATCACGTCCGGATGCTGCGGGCGAGTGGGGTTCCGGAGCGACTGGTCATCTGGCGGCACGCGCTGCGCAACATCCTGCCGCCGGTGGTCAACATCGTCGGCCTGCAGATCGGTTACCTGCTCGGCGGCGTGATCTTCGTCGAGGTGGTGTTCAACTGGCCAGGTCTCGGTGGCCAGCTCCACACCTCGATCACTGCGGGCGACATGCCGATGATCCAGGCCGGCGTGCTGTTCATCGCGTTCGTGTTCGTCATCGTCAACCTGATCACCGACATCGCGGTGGCGCTGCTGGATCCGCGCACGAGAAAGGCGGCATGATGACCACTGCGACGTTGGAACGTCCACAAGCGGCAACCTGGCCGCGCCGGTCCCAGTTCCGCCTGGCGATGCGGGCGCTGCGGCGGGACAAGGTGGCCGCCGCCGCACTCGTCGTGCTCGCGCTGGTGACGTTGGCTGCGATCTTCGCGCCGCTCATCAGCCCGGAAGATCCACTCGTGGGCAACCCGAGGATGCGGTTGTTGCCGCCGGGGACGCCGGGCCACCTGCTTGGGCTGGACGGGCAGGGCCGCGACATTCTGTCCCGGTTGATCTGGGGTGGCCGCTACTCATTGTCGGTCGCGGTGGTGCCCGTGGTGTGCGCCGGCGCCGTGGCGCTGGTGATCGGCATGGCGAGCGGGTACTCGGGAGGTCGGTGGGGTGAGCTCGTCATGCGCGTGCTCGACATCGTCTTCGCCTTCCCCATCGTCCTGTTCGCCATCGCCATCGCCGCCGTACTAGGCCCTGGGCTGCTCAACAGCATGGTCGCCATCGGCATCACCCTGGTGCCCTACATGGCCCGCGTGGTCTACACCGCGACCGTGCAGGAAGCCGGGAAGGACTACGTGGAGGCCGCCCGCGCCGCCGGGGCGAACCGCCTGGAGATCCTGTACAAGCAGTTGCTGCCCAACGTGTTGTCGCCCCTGGTGGTCTACGGCACCACGCTGGCCGGCCTGGTGATCGTGCTGGCTGCAGGCTTGAGCTTCCTGGGCGTCTGAATCACCCCGCCCGCCCCCGACTGGGGCGTCATGACCTCCGACGGCCGCGACGTGCTCCTCGAAGGCTACGCGCACGTGGCCACGATCCCCGGGCTGGTGATCCTCGTCGTCGCGCTCGCCTTCAACCTGCTCGGCGACGGCATCCGGGACGCCCTCGACCCGCACAAGCAGACCGCGTGAAGGGTAATTCGACATGACCGCACAACCACTGCTCGACGTCGTCGGCCTGCGGACACATTTCTCGTCCGAGCACGGCACGGTGAAGGCCGTCGACGGCGTCGACTTTCGCATCGAACCCGGTGGCATCCTCGGCATGGTCGGTGAATCGGGTTCGGGCAAGAGCGTCACCGGACTGTCGATCCTGCGCCTGCTCGGTTCCCGCAACGCCCGCGTCGTCGGCGGGCAGATCCTCTTTCATGGTGAGGACCTGCTGACCAAGAGCGACCGTGCCATGCGTGAGATCCGCGGCAAGAAAATCAGCATGGTCTTCCAGAACTCGATGACCGCGCTGGACCCGTTCTTCCGGGTGGGCGACCAACTGGTGGAGATCATCCGGCTGCATCAGCGGGTCGGCGGGCGCGAGGCGCGGATCAGAGCGCACGAGGCCCTGGAACTTGTCCACATTCCCGAGACGGGGCGGCGGATGTCCAACTATCCGCACCAGCTCTCGGGCGGTCAGCGGCAGCGGGTCATGATCGCGCTTGCGCTGGCGTGCCGACCGGACCTGCTCATCGCGGACGAGCCGACCACGGCACTCGACGCCACCGTGCAGAAGCAGATCATCGACCTCTTGGGCGAGGTCAATCGCGAGTTGGGAACCGCGATCCTGATGATCACACACGATTTCGGAGTGGTCGCGCGCCTGTGCCGCACGGTCGCAGTGATGCGCGCGGGACGAATCGTGGAGTCCGGTGACGTAGCCACGGTGCTCCGATTCCCGGAACACCCGTACACCCGAGGGCTGCTGAGCTCCGTGCTCCGCATGCGCCCTACCGCGGAGGTTCCCCGTGTCAGCGCGTGACGTGCTCCTGGACGTCCAGGAACTGCGCAAGGTCTACCGCACCCCGGGCGTCCTCGGTAAGGGCACCGAGTTCGTCGCCGTGCACGGCGCCTCGTTCACCGTCAACCGCGGCGAGACGTTCGGCTTGATCGGCGAATCAGGATCAGGCAAGACCACCGTCGGCCGCATGCTGCTGCGGTTACTCGAGCCGACCAGCGGTTACATCGAATTCGACGGGCACGAGGTGCTTCGACTGGCCCGTCCTCAGCTACGCGCGCTGCGCCGGCGCATGCAGATTGTCTTCCAGGATTCCGGTTCAGCGTTCAATCCCCGCCTGTCCGTGGGCGAGCAGGTCGCCTACCCGATGCGGAAGTTCGGGCTCCACCCCAAGAACGAGATCAAGCCCCGCGTCATCGAACTGCTGGAGCAGGTCGGCTTGAGCGCCGACCAAGCGCAGCGTTACCCGCACGAGTTCTCGGGCGGGCAGCGGCAGCGACTCGGCATCGCCCGCGCGCTGGCCGCCCAACCTGACTTCGTGGTACTCGACGAGCCCACCTCTGCGCTGGACGTCTCGGTCCAACGGCAGATCCTGGACCTGTTGCGTGACCTGCAGGCCGAACGTGGGCTGACCGTCGTGCTGATCAGCCACAACCTCGCCGTGATACAGCACATGTGCAGCCGCGCCGCGGTCATGCACCACGGCGCGATCGTCGAAGCGGGCCCGGTCGACGAGCTTTTCGGCGCGCCTCGCTCCGAGATCACCCGCCAGCTGCTCGACGCCGTCCTGGAACCCGTCGCCGTAACGGAGGTACTGTCATGACGGTCACTATCGGTACATCAGTGCCGACCGCCACAGAGGCGAGCGCACAGATCCGGGCCGGCACGTTGTCGCCGGTCGAGCTGACCGAAACCGTGCTGGCGCGCATCGACCGGCTGGACCCGATCATCGAATCGTATGTGGATGTCTACGCCGAGGACGCCCGGGCGCAGGCGCTCCAGGCCGAGGCCGCCGTCCGTCGTGGTGATCGGCTGGGCCCGCTGCACGGAATCCCGGTGGCACTCAAAGACCTCTACGACATGGCAAGTCGCCCCACCCTGTGTGGCTCGGCGGTCCGTGACGGGCATTGCGCCGACGAGGATTCCGCGGTCACCAGCCTGCTGCGCGCGGCGGGCGCGATCCTTATCGGCAAGACCGTCACTCATGAATTCGCCTTCGGGGTGGTTTCGGCGCCCACCCGCAATCCGTGGGACATCAATACGATCCCGGGTGGTTCCAGCGGCGGGTCGGCGGCGGCCATGTCGGCCGGGCTGTGCCTGGCCGCGATGGGCACCGACACCGGCGGGTCGATCCGGATCCCGGCCGGGCTGACCGGTCTGGTCGGATTGAAACCGACCTTCGGGCGGGTCAGTAAGCGCGGCGTGGCGCCGCTGTCCTGGTCGCTGGACCATACCGGCCCGATCACGCGTACTGTTGCCGACGCGGCGCTGGTGTTCCAGAGCATCGCCGGATACGACCCCGCCGACCCGGACGCTGTCGACGCACCGGAGACCGACGTACTAGCCGGCCTCGATGGCGGCGCCGCCGGGCTTCGGATCGGTGTCCCGACCAACTTCTTTTTCGATGCTGTCACGCCGGAAGTCGGGGACGCGGTGCATGCGGCACTGGAGGTGCTGGCCGGCGCCGGGGCAACGCTGGTCGACGTTGCCGTACCGGATGTGGAGCTCACCGCGGAGTTGGTCGCCACGATCGTCGGCGTCGAGGCGGCGCTGATCCACCAGGAAGAAATGCGCAGCCGATCCCAGGACTACACCGAAGACACCAGGCACCGACTGGCTGGCGGAGCCCTGATCGCGGGCACCGCCTACGTCGACGCCCTGCACCGACGACGGTGCGTAGCTGCCGGACTCCGTGCGGCGATGTCCGACGTGGACGTGCTGGCGACGCCGACGCTTCCGGTGACCGCACCGCCTTACGGATCGGCGCCCGGAGAGGTCATGCCGGTCCTGTCCCGGTTGACCGCCCCCCTGAACGCGGCCGGCCTGCCCGCGCTGGCCCTGCCATGCGGCTTCGGCAGCAACGGCCTGCCGATCAGCCTTCAGCTCGTCGGGCGGCCGTTCGACGAGGCGACTGTGCTGCGCGCCGGCCATGCCTTCCAGCAGCGCACCGACTGGCACACCAAACAGCCCCCGTTGACCAATTGATCGGAGATCTGATGCCTCGAATGTTTCAAGGCGACGCGCTGGAGCACGCGTTACGTACGGCCCGCCTGGACGTGCCACCCGACCGCGTGGAGATCCTGCGCGCGACCGTCGAGTCGGTCTACTCGGTGCTCGACCAGCTGGACACGCTCGACCTCGGCGAGACGCCGCCCGCCACCGCCCTCAACGCCCGCTGGGAGTGATCCGCACATGGAACCGTATGAGCTGACTCTCGCCGAAGCCGCTGACAAGATCAAGGCGAAAGAGCTGTCCCCGGTTGAGCTCACCGCCTCGGTGCTCGCCCGCATCGAAGCGGTGGAGGACAAGATCACCGCCTTCGCCACGGTCACGGCCGACCTCGCGACGAAGGCGGCGAAGCAGGCCGAGGAGGAGATCGCCGCGGGCGCTTACCGCGGACCGTTGCACGGCATTCCGGTGGGGATCAAGGACCTTTACGACACGGCTGGAGTGGCCACCACCTCGAGTTCGAAGGTTCGCGCGGACTACGTACCCACGCAGGACAGTGCCGTGGTGGAGAGGCTCGACGCCGCGGGCGCCGTGATGGTCGGCAAGACGCACACACACGAGTTCGCCTACGGCGCAGTCACTCCTACCACCCGCAATCCGTGGGACCTCGACCGCGTGCCTGGCGGGTCGAGCGGTGGTTCGGGCGCGGCGGTCGCGGCGGGCGAGTGTTCTGTCGGGATGGGCAGCGACACCGGCGGTTCCATCCGTATCCCAGCCTCCGTCTGCGGCACGGTAGGACTTAAACCCACGTACGGGAGGGTCTCGCGGCGGGGTGTGGCTTCGCTTTCGTGGTCGCTGGACCACGTCGGACCACTCACCCGCACCGTCCGCGACGCCGCCCTGGTGATGGACGCGATCGCCGGGTACGACCGGGCCGATCCGGCGAGCGTCGACGTTCCGGTACCGGACTTCGCGGCGTCGTTGGACGCGGGCGTGGCCGGGCTGACAATCGGCGTACCGGTGAACTACTACACCGAACGGGTCGACCCGGAGGTGGCCGCAGCCGTCAGCACAGCGATTGACGTGCTGGTGGAGCAGGGCGCGCAGGTGCGCGAGGTGGAGATCCCGCTGCCGGAGTACATCCTGCCCACCGAGTGGGGCATCATGCTGCCCGAAGCCAGCGCGTACCACCAGGAGATGTTGCGGGACAAGGCAGATCTCTACACCGACGAGGTACGGCTGTACCTCGAGGTGGGGGAGCTCGTGCTCGCCACCGACTACATCAAGGCGCTCCGTGTTCGCACGCTGATCCAGCAGCGATGGCGCGACCTGTTCGAGAGCATCGACGTTCTGATCGCCCCCACCCTGACCACGCCGGCGCTCCGCGCCGACCAGCCAGAAGTGACCTGGCCGGACGGGAGCACGGAGTCGGCAACGGACACCTACGTCCGATTCTCGGCGCCCGCCAACGTGACCGGGCTGCCTTCGCTGTCCGTGCCGTGCGGATTTAACGCCAGTGGATTGCCCATCGGGATGCAGATCCTCGGCCGTCCGTTCGCCGAGACCACACTGCTTGCCGCCGGGCAGGCCTACGAGTCGGCGACGGGGTGGGCAAAGCTCGCCCCGCTTCCCTGACCTGGGAGCACACGGCGCTGGTGACCCGTCGCAGTGGGACCGACTGTTGCTGTTCACCGTCGCCGAACTCGCATGGGCGCCGATGCGTTGTGGAACCGCGGACGTGTTGAACCCGTGTCGCGTCCGCGGTCAGATCGCTTGAGCGAGTTCGGTAAACGCAGCGGCGTGTACCGTGCCAATACTCGATGCAGGGCTCGTGACCTCGGGCTTCGTTGATCGGGTCAGGCTGCTCGCTGATACTCGTTGATCACGCCGCCGAGGATCCGTCGTCGCCGTATCGGGGCGTGGATCGGGACGACCGCGGCCGGAT
>JAOPWA010000456.1 GCA_025965915.1 Dactylosporangium sp.
ATGGCCGGCCCGCCGGCGACCACCGACGCCTCCGTCGTGGCCAGGCTGCGCGCGGCCGGCGCCGACGTCTTCGCGACGACGAGCCTGCTGGAGTACGCCGCCGGCGCGCCTCACCCCGACCTGCCCGAAGCCCGCAACCCGGTCGATCCTGCCGTCACCGCGGGGGGCTCCAGCGGCGGCTCGGCGGCCCTCGTCGGCGCGGGTGTCTGCGTGGCCGCTCTCGGCACCGACACCGGCGGATCCATCCGCATCCCGGCACACTACTGCGACATTGTCGGCATCAAGCCCACCGCCGGCCTGGTCCCGCTCGACGGGGTCGAGCCGCTGGCACCCAGCCTCGACACGGTCGGCGTGCTCGCCGTCGACGTACCGGCGGCCCGCCGCGTACTGGAGGTGATCGCGGCCCGCCCGCTGCAGGCCCGGCTCACCCGCCCGCTGCGCCTAGGACTGCTCGTCGACCAGCTCGACCACCCCGCCGTCGAGCCGGCGGTACGCGCCCGCGTGCGGGACGCCGTCGACGCCCTGCGCCGCGCGGGCCACCTCGTCGTGGAGGTCGACGGCACTCCGCTCGCCGCTCTCAACGAGGTCTTCGGCCCGATCGTGCTGCACGAGTCGTGGCAGGTGCACGGCGAGCGGTGCCGGGCCGACCCCGGTCACTACGGTGCGACGACGCTGCGCCTGCTGCGCGAGGCGGCGAACGTGGACGAGGTGGCGTACCGGACCGCGCTGAGCCGTCGCGACGAGTTGCTGCCGGCGGCGGCGGCCCTGCTGGACGGCGTGGACACGCTACTCGGCCCGGTCGTGGCGTACGTGGCCCCGGAGCTGACCCCGCCCATGGACACCGAGGCGGGCGAGCTGGAGGGGCTCTTCTCGGCGCCGTACAACGTCACCGGGCAACCGGCGCTGTCCCTGCCGGCCGGCCGTACGCCCGCTGGACTGCCGGTCGGGGTGCAGCTCGCCGCGCCGGTCGGCGCGGACGCCATGCTGCTCGCGATCGCCGAGGAGGTCGCCGCCTGCCTCGCGGCAGGTTAGCCCGCTGACCACAAATCTTGGCCGGGTTCGTCGTACCGGCGTGGTGGGGCTGGTCTATGCCTCGGCGTCCGTCACGCTGGTGGAAACGGCTCTAGAAGAGGCCCTGGAGACTGGTGCGGGAGGTGCCGACCAGCCGGCGTATCGCCTGCTCGGCGGCGTCCGGGTCGCGCCGCCGCAGGGCTCGCAACAACGTGTCGTGCCGCTGGATGTGGCGGTGGGTCGCCATGCGGTTGCGGTGGCAATAGCGCCAGAAGCGCAGGTTGTGCAGGTGCAGCGACTCGGCCAGTGGCCCGACGAAGTCGTTGCGGACCATCTCCGCGAGGCGTATGTGCGCCTCGTGGTCTCGCTCGAGGAAGCGCAGGTAGTCGCCGCTCGCGCCGGCCTCGTCGACGGACTTGAAGAGCGTGGTCAGCTCGGCCAGCTCCGCGTCGGAGACCTTGCCGCACAGCTCGCGGACCAGGCCGGTCTCCACTATCAGCCGGGCCTCCATGAGGTTGAGCACCTCGGCGAGGCTCAGGTTCGCGATGACCATGCCGCGCCGGGGGATGACCCAGATGAAGCGCTCCTGGGCCAGCCGGGCGACCGCCTCGCGGATCGGCATGCGGCCGATGCCCATCGCCTTGGAGAGCTGGAGTTCGTTCACCATATCGCCGGGCGGGAACGTCAGGTCCACGATGCGCGCCCGCAGCTCCCGGTAGGCGGCGTCGCTCACCCGCTCCGGAGTCTCCGGCCGCGCTGTGGGCGGGGCGCCCGCAGCCGCAGGGCTATCTGGCGCGCTCGACGCGGGCCGCGCGCTCGACGCGGGCCGCGCCCGCGACCTGGACCGCGTCTGTCCGGGCATGGTGATCGACCTCGTCCATGGGCTCGGAGCGCCGAGCGGCGCTCAGATATATCAGGTGAAGCTCATTAATGTTACTCGTCGATCGCACCGGACGCAGAGCCGCCACCTGGAGCCGTCACGTGGCGGTGGGTCAGTGGAAAGCACGGGAGCCACGCGGGTGGGGCCGGTGCGGCAAGGAAACGGCACCGAAACAAACGAAGCCTTGACATGGAACAACAGGGTTTGCAGACTCCATGTTGTATACAAACGATGGTATGCATCCATGAGCTAGCAGCATCACTGCGGTGCGGCGCTAGGCCCCTCCAGTCGCGTGCAGCCGCGACCTCCACTCGCTGCCGAGAAGTTCCGGCCCTGAGGCGCCGTCCCCACATTCGCGTACGGATCACATCCCACGGTCACCATCTCGACGACGGGAAGATCAACATGCACACCAATCCGGGTATCCGCTACCCCGAAATCGCCGGGGCCGCACTCAGTGCGATCGTCGGGGTCGCCGCGCGGCGGTTGTCCGGCATCCTCGACGCCGAGGAGGCCGCGCGCCCGCGTGCCGGGGTGGCGCGATGAGGGTGACCGTGGTGGGCGCCGGTGCCATCGGCGGCACGGTAGGCGCGTACCTGGTGCGCTCGGGCACGCATGTGGAGATGGTCGACGCCGACCGGGCCCACCTCGCCGCCATGGCGGCCGGCGGCCTGACGATCCAGGCGTTCGACGAGACGTTCACGGTGCCGGTCGAGGCGCTCTCGCCGGAGGAGTTGAGCGGGAAACTGGACCTGGTGCTGCTGGCCGTCAAGGCGCAGCACACCGCCACCGCCGTTGCGTCGATCGCGCCGCTGCTGACTCCGGACTCCACCGTTGTCTCGCTGCAGAACGGCCTGTGCCCGCGGACGATTGCCGTCGCGATCGGCCCGGCGCGCACGGTCGGCGCGCTGGTGAACTTCTCCGCCGACTACCTGAAACCGGGCCTGATCACCTACGCGGGTGCGGGAACGGTACGCGTCGGCGCACTGGACGGCCAACGCTCGGCGCGGCTCGACACGATCGCGGAGCTGCTGGCGGGCTGGGGATCGGTGGAGGTCACTGCGAACATCTGGGGCTACCTGTGGGGCAAGCTCGGCTACGCCAACATGCTGTTCGCCACCGCGCTGACCGACGAGACGATGGCCGACATCATCGACCGGTACCGCGGGCTGATGGTCGAGCTGGCCGCCGAGGTGTACGAGGTGGCGCACCGGCAGGGCGTGACCCCGGAGCCGTTCGACAACGTGGAGCCGTCGCTCTACTACCCGCGTGAGGCGCAGGACCGGGCCAGGATCGACGCGTCCCTGGACGACCTGGTGGTGCGCCGCCGGGGGGACAAGAAGACGCGCAGCGGCATCTGGCGGGACCTCGCGGTGCGCAAGCGTCGCACCGAGGTGGACGAGCAGATCGGCGCGGTGACCCGGATCGGGGCCGAGTACGGGCTGCCGATGCCGCTGACCACCCGGGTGGTGGAGATGATCCACGAGCTGGAGGACGGCGTACGGACTCGAGCGGTGACCAATGTGGACGAACTGGAGCGGCTTTGGCGAGCCGACTGAAGGGCGGGCTTGTCACGTCACCGCAACCAACCGGCCGCGGGAACACCGTAGGGAAAGGAACGTCATGCGGGTCAACGACTGTAACTGGATGATGCTCGAGAAGTACCTGGAGCATGACGATCGGATCGTCCTGCCGATCGGCTCCACCGAGCAGCACGGGTACCTGTCGGTGGGCACCGACGCCATCCTCGCCGAGCGGGTCTCCGTGGAGGCGGCGGAGCCGCTGGGCGTACCCGTCCTACCGGTGCTGCCGTTCGGGCTGGCGCCGTACTTCGCGGCCTTCCCAGGCAGCATGACCGTGCGCACGAGCACCTATGTCGCGCTCATCCGCGACCTGCTGGATTCGCTGGCGGACCAGGGCTTCCGACGCATCGCGATAGTCAACGGCCACGGCGGCAACATTCCGGCCGTCGCGGTGGTGCGGGAGTGGATCGCCGAGGAGCGTGCGGCGCGGGTACAGGTGCAGTTCCACAGCTGGTACAACGCTCCGCGTACGGCGGCGGCCGCGCTGAAGTTCACCAACAGCATCGCCCACGGCTCGTGGTTCGAGAACTTCCCGTGGACCCGGATCCCCGGCGTGGAGCAGCCCGCCGAGGGCAAGCCGGTGATTCCGAACGAGGTGATCGTGCAGTCCACCCCGCAGGAGATCCGCGAGCTGACCGTGGACGGCAGCTTCGGCGGCCCGTACGTGCGGCCGGACGAGGAACTGCTGGAGATCTGGCGGGTCGGTGTGGAAGAGGTCCGCGACGTCATCGAGCACGGCTGGAGCGTCAAATGAGCGACTTTGCGGGGAAGGCCGCACTGGTCACCGGGACCGCCCACGGGATCGGCTCGGCGATCGCCGAGACGTTGGCGGGGCTCGGCGCGACCGTGTACGGCGTCGACAAGGACACTGTGGACGTCACCGACGCCACGCAGGTCGCCGCGCTGATCGAGCGGATCGGGCCGGTGGACATCCTGGTGAACAACGCCGGCGGGGTCGTCGGCCAGGCGCACCAGCCGATCGAGGAGGTGGCCGACGAGGACTGGCGTGCGGTTGTCGACGCGAATCTGACCAGCACCTTCCTGTGTACGCGGGCGGTAGTGCCGGGGATGAAGGCGGCCGGCGGTGGCCGGATCGTGAACATCTCCTCCGGAGCCGGGCGCAGCGTCAGCCTCACCGGCATCCAGGCGTACGCCAGCGCGAAGGCCGGTCAGATCGGGTTCACCCGGCAGATGGCCCACGAGCTGGGTCGGTTCGGCATCACGGTGAACTGCATCGCACCGGGATTCGTCCGCTCCAACCCCTCCACCGAAAAGCAGTGGCAGAGCTACGGCGACGAAGGCCAGCGCCAGCTCGTCGAGCGCATCGCACTGCGTCGGCTGGGCACCGCCCAGGACATCGCCAACGGCGTCAAGTTCTTTACCTCGGCAGATGCTTCCTGGATCACGGGGCAGGTGATTTCCATTGATGGCGGGCATTCCATCTTTTAAGGACGACGAGCACTATCTGCCGGAGCTGGCACAGTTCGTCGCGATCCCGAGCGTCAGCCGCGACTCGCAACGGCCGGACATGCTCGCGGCGGCCCAGTGGCTCGCCGGCCAGCTCGCGTTCGCGAACGGCCGGCTGGCCGAGACCGAGGGCAACCCGGTCGTGCTGGGCGAATGGCTCGGCGCCCCGGGCGCGCCGACCGTACTCGTCTACGGGCACTACGACGTGCAGCCGACCGGTTCGCTGGACGAGTGGCACACCCCGCCGTTCGAGCTGACCGTCGCCGACGGCCGGGCGTACGGCCGGGGCGCCACCGACGACAAGGGGCCGATCCTGGTCGTGCTGAAGGCGGCCCAGGCCTACCTCGAGCAGTTCGGGGGACTCCCACTGAACATCAAGTTCCTCTTCGAAGGCGAGGAGGAGATAGGTAGCCCGAACCTGCCCGCGTTCCTGCGCCAGCACGCCGAGCAGTTCGCCGCCGACCTGGTCATCTCGGCCGACGGCGCCCAGTGGCGGCCGACCGAGCCGTCCCTGTCGGTGGCGTCCAAGGGCCTGGTCTCGCTGGACATCGCGGTCACCGGCGCCGCGCGTGACCTGCACTCGGGCCGGTACGGCGGCACCGTCCAGAACCCGGTGCACGCGCTGGTCCGGTTGCTGGCCGGCCTGCACACGGCGGACGGGCTGGTCGCCGTCCCCGGCTTCTACGACGGGGTGGCGGAACTGACGCCCGCGCAGCGGGCCGAGATCGCCGCGGTCGACTTCGACGATGACGCGTACGCGGCCGAACTGGGCGTGCCGGGTCTGCACGGCGAGCCGGGCTACAGCACCCTGGAGCGGCTGTGGATGCGGCCCACGCTGGAGATCAACGGGATCACCGGCGGCGGGCCGTACACGGTGATCCCGCACGTTGCGAGCGCGCACGTCACGTGCCGGCTCGTGCCGGGCCAGCGGCCGGCGGCCGTGCTCGACGCGATCCGGGCGCACCTGGCCAGCGCGGCGAGCCCCGGCGTACGGGTCGAGGTGACCGCCGAGAAGGGCGGCGCCGCCGCGTACACCATCGACCCGGGCCACCCGGCCATCGCCGCCGCCCGCGCCGCGCTCGGCACGGTCTACCCCGACCAGGAGGTGATCCTGGCCCGGATCGGCGGAACGCTGCCGGCGACCGTGCTGTTCGAGGAGGTCCTGGACGCGAAGACGCTGTTCTTCTCCTTCTCGATCGCCGACGAGATGGTGCACGCGCCGAACGAGTACATCCGCATCCGCCGCCTCGGCGAGGGCATGCGCGCCTGGTCGGAGCTGTGGCGGCTGCTCGGTTCGCAGGCTCCCGGCGCGATGTCGGCGTCGGCGTGGGCGGCCGGGGCCTCCCAATGAAGATCACCGAGGTGCTGTGCGTGCCGGCGCGCACCGGCTTCTTCACCGATGACCAGGCCGCGATCCGGATCGGGGTCGAGGCCGACGGGTTCGCCTACCGGAGTGCGCCGGTCACGCCGGGCTTCACCGCCGTGCGCCAGGCCGGCGAGGCGGTCTCGGTGATGCTCGTGCTCGACGACGGGTTCGTGGCGGTCGGGGACTGTGCGGCCGTACAGTACTCCGCCGTCGGCGGCCGGGCCGCCGTCTTCCAGGCCGCCGGCGGCCTGGACATGATCCGGGAGTACATCGTGCCGGCCCTGGTCGGCCGGGAGCTGACCACGTTCCGGGCGCTCGCGCCGGAGCTGGACACCCTGCCGGTGCACACCGCGGTCCGGTACGGGGTCAGCCAGGCGTTGCTCGCCGCGGTCGCCCACGAGCGGCGGCTGACCATGGCCGAGCTGGTGCGCGACGAGTACGACACCGGGGTCACGCTGCGCCCGGTCCCGGTCTTCGCGCAGTGCGGCGACGACCGGTACCTCAACGTCGACAAGATGATCCTCAAGGAGGTCGACGCGCTGCCGCACGGGTTGATCAACAACCTGGCGGACCGGATGGGCGCCCAGGGGGAGCTGTTCGAGGCGTACGTCGGCTGGGTGCGCGACCGGGTGCTGTGCCTACGCGCCCGCGAGGACTACAACCCGGTGCTGCACTTCGACACGTATGGCACGGTCGGCCTCGCATTCGACCGGGACACCGTGCGTATGGCGGACTACCTGGCCCGGCTGGGCGAGCTGGCCGCGCCGTTCCGACTGCGCGTCGAGCAGCCGGTGGACGCGGGCAACCGGGAGGCGCAGATCGAGGCGATGGTGAAGCTGCGTACCGCGCTGCGCGAACGGGGCTCGGCCGTCGAGATCGTCGTCGACGAGTGGTGCAACACGATGGAGGACATCCGGCTGTTCACCGACGCCCAGGCGGCGGACGTCATCCACGTGAAGACCCCGGACCTCGGCGGCATCAACAACACCATCGAGGCGCTGCTGTACGTCCGGCGGGGCGGCCTCGCCGCGTACTGCGGCGGTACCTGCAACGAGACCGACCGGTCGGCCGAGGCGTGCACCCACGTCGCGATGGCCTGCGGCGCGGACCAGGTGCTGGCCAAGCCGGGGATGGGGGTCGACGAGGGTCTCATGATCGTCGGTAACGAGATGGCCAGGGTGGCGGCGCTGGCGCAGGCCAGGGCGCTGCGCTGATGCCGGCGCGGGCGCTGGCACGAGTGACGGAGAGGGAGAACGCGATGTCCGTACCCGGGGGCCCGGGAGCTTCGCGACCCGAGGCGCTGCGGCACGCCTCGCTGGCCCGCAGCGCCGCGGACTGGATAGCGGCCCACATCATCTCGGGTGACATCAAGCCCGGGGAGAAGCTGACCGAGATCGGCCTCGCGGAGCGGATGGGGGTGAGCCGCTCCCCGGTACGCGAGGCGCTGCAGGCGTTGTCGCGGGAGGGGCTGATCATCATGGAGCCACGTCGCGGCGCCCGGGTCGGCCGGCTGAACGCCAGCGACGCCGCCGACCTCTACGCGTGCCGGCTGCTGATAGAGCCGCGGTGCGCCGCCCTGGCCGCCGCGGCCCTCACCGACGCCACCGCCGCGGACCTGGAGGCGACCTTCCAACGCATGGTCGCGGCGGTCGCCGCTCGCGACCCGATGGAGTACGTCGACGCGCTCAAGCACTACAACGGGACCGCGCTGGCGGCCTGCCCGAACCGGGTGCTGGTCGGCTTCGCGCAGAGTTCCTGGCGCAGCTCGCTGCGGTACTGGGACCTGCTGGTGCGCGGCTCGGACAACTACCTGGCCAGATCGCTGGCCCGCAACGAGCTCCTGCACGTGGCGCTCTGCAAGCGGGCCGAGGCGGAGACCGAGCGGGCTGCCATCGACATCCTGGAGCACGGCCGCGACGAGCTGCTGCGGATCCTGGAGCACCTCGCCGCACACCCCTTCGTGACCGCAGAGCCCGGGGAGTAGCCCGTGGCGCCTCCGCAGCCGCACGCCGAACTCGCCCGCCTCAGCGCGGACTTCTTCCAGGTGCAGCACTCCACCGACCCGTTCACCGCGACGCTGCTGGGGGTCGCCGGTTTCGATGACCGGCTGCCCGACCCGAGTCGGGCCGGCGGCGCGGCGGGCGCGGCCCGGATCGCCGAGATCGAGGAGCGGCTCGGCCGCATCGACGCCTCGGCTCTGGGCGAGGCCGACCGGATCAACCACGCGGTGCTCGGCACGCTGGCCTGGGGCGCCCGGTCGGACCTGGAGCACGGGCTCTGGGAGGCCAACGCGTCCGCGGCGAGCTACGCCTCGCCGCAGGCGATGGCGTTCCAGTCGGTGCGTACCGCCTCCCTGGCCGACCCGGACTCGGTCGACGGCTACCTGCGGCGCCTCGCCGACCTGGGCGGCTACTTCGACGCGATCGCGCGGCGGTACCGGGAGGCGAAGCGGGACGGCCGGGTGCCCACCGCGGTCGGGGTACGCCAGGCGATCGACCAGCTCACCGGGCACCTCGCCGCCGGCATCGAGGCGGATTCCCTGATGCACCCGGCCCTGCCGACCGGCGCGGTCCGGGCGCGGGCGGCCGGCGTGATCGAGGCGCAGGTGCGCCCCGCCATGCGGCGGCTGCTGACCACGCTGCACGACGAGCTGCTGCCGGTGGCTCGGCCGGACGACCGGGTCGGCATCCGCTTCGTGCCCGGCGGCGAGGAAGGCTACCGGGCCGCGGTGCGCCGGCACACCACCACCGGGCTGACCGCCGAGGAGATCCACCAGATCGGCCTGGACTGCCTCGACGCGCTGGCGCAGGAGTGGGCCGAGCTGGGCGGGCGCGCGCTGGGCAGCACCGACGTCGCCGAGATCATGCGTCGGCTGCGCGAGGACCCGGCGCTGCGTTTCGACCGTACCGAGGAGATCGTGGCGATGGTCGGCGCGGCGCTGCACCGCGCCGAGGAGGTCCGCGCCGACTGGTTCCCCGCCTACGACATCCCGAACTGTGACATCGAGGAGATCAATCCGATCGAGGCGGGCAACGCGCCGCTCGCCTACTACCGGCCCCCGGCCGCGGGCGGAGCGAGGCCCGGCGCGCACTGCGTACTCACCACCGATCCCGGCCAGCGCTTCAGCTACGAGTACGAGGCCCTCGCGTTCCACGAGAGCGTGCCGGGCCACCACCTGCAGATCGCCTCGGCGCAGACGCTCGCCGGGCTGCCCGAGTACCGGCGCTACCTCGACGGCGAGGTCGGCGCGTACGTCGAGGGTTGGGGCCTGTACAGCGAGCGGCTCGCCGACGAGATGGGCCTCTACACCTCGGATGTCGCCCGGCTGGGCATGCTCTCCTTCGACGCGCTGCGCGCCTGCCGGCTGGTGGTGGACACCGGCATGCACCACTTCGGCTGGTCGCGGGCGCGGGCCGTGGACTTCATGCGGCGGCACACGGCGACCACCGAGGCGAAC
>JAOPWA010000487.1 GCA_025965915.1 Dactylosporangium sp.
CAGCCACTCTGCGTTCGCGGTCGGCGTACGTCGGGCGGTTGCCGGTTACCGACCGCCGTCGGGCGGTTACCGGTTACTGGCCGCGGAACCGACTGATCTCGGTTTCGTAGCGGGCGCGCATCTGTCCGTCACGTACGCCGAGTCCTTCTTCCGGAGCCAGGCAGAGGACCCCGACCTTGCCCTGGTGGGCGTTGCGGTGCACGTCGTACGCGGCCTGCCCGGTCTGTTCCAGCGCATAGGCCTTGGACAGTGTCGGGTGGATCCGGCCGCGTGCGACGAGGCGGTTGGCCTCCCACGCCTCACGGTAGTTGGCGAAGTGGCTGCCGACGATGCGCTTGAGGTTCATCCAGAGGTACCGGTTGTCGAACTGGTGCAGGTATCCGGATGTGGAGGCACAGGTGACGATCGTGCCGCCCTTCTTGGCGACATAGACGCTCGCGCCGAACGTCTCCCGACCCGGGTGCTCGAACACGATGTCGGGGTCTTCACCGCCGGTCAGCTCGCGGATGCGCTCACCGAAGCGGCGCCACTCGGACTGGTCCTGGGTGTGCTCGTCCTTCCAGAACCGGAAACCCTCCGCGGCACGGTCGATGATCAGCTCCGCGCCCATGCGCCGGCACAGCTCCGCCTTCTGGGGACTGGACACCACGCAGATGGGCTGGGCGCCGCCGTTGAGCGCGAACTGGGTGGCGTAGCTGCCCAGGCCGCCGGACGCACCCCAGACCAGTACCGTGTCGCCCTGCTTCATCTGGGCGCCGTGGTGCGAGACCAGCTGCCGGTACGCGGTGGAGTTGACCAGGCCGGGGCTGGCGGCCTCCTCCCACGACAGGTGCTTCGGCTTGGGCATCAGCTGGTTGGCTTTGACCAGCGACAGTTCGGCGAGCCCACCGAAGTTCGTCTCGAAGCCCCAGATGCGCTGTTCGGGGTCGAGCATGGTGTCGTCGTGGCCGGCCGCGTCCTCCAGTTCGACGCTCAGGCAGTGAGCCACCACCTCGTCGCCGGGCTTCCACCTGGTCACGCCCGGGCCGACCCGGAGCACGACCCCGGCCAGGTCGGAGCCGACCACGTGGTAGGGCAGGTCGTGGCGCTTGGTCAGCTCGGAGACCCTGCCATAGCGCTGCAGGAACTTGAACGTCGACAGCGGCTCGAAGATCGAGGTCCACACCGTGTTGTAGTTGATGGCGCTCGCCATCACCGCCACGATCGCCTCGCCCGGCCCGAGCTCGGGCGTCGGCACCTCCTGGACGTGCAGCGACTTGCGTGGGTCCTTGTCGCGGGTGGGCATGCCCTCGAACATGGTGGCCTCGTCGGCGCGTACGACGACGCCGCGATAGCTGTCCGGGACGGGGAGACCGGCGACCGAGGCGAGCTCGCGGGCGGGATCCGCCGCGTGCTCCGCCGCCATGATCGCGTCGAGGATGTCCTTCACGGCGCTACCTCTCATTACAGGTGTGTCGCGGGTGGGTTCGGCGACGCCGCCAGCCTGTGCCGGGTCGAGCGCGCCGGGTAGGTGGTGCGGCTATATGTCGTTACGGCGTGCCATGTCGTTGCGGCGTGCGACGTCGTTGGGACGGCGGGCGTCCGGCGCGGCGCCGGTCGCCGACGGTGACGTGAGCGGGCAACGCTGCGATCCGCTCAGTGGCCGCCGATGTTACTGCCCAGTAGCCTCCGTCAGGAACCGCGTTGTGAAAAAGTGCACGCCTTCGTCGGCCGCCGGTACTCCGCCGCAGCCGCACCTTCCCGGAAGTTGGGCCCTTAAGACTCGTCGGGAGACCACAACTTCCCGGTGGTGTCCGTGACAGTCAGTGGTGTGACGACGAGGCGGCTGGCTCCACCAGTTCGACGAGAACACCGCCGGCGTCCTTGGGGTGGACGAAATTGATCCGGGAGTCGGCCGTGCCCCGCCTGGGCTGGTCGTACAGCAGGCGCACCCCCCGCGCGCGCAGCGCCTCGCACGCCGCGTCGACGTCGCGCACGGTGTAGGCGATCTGCTGTACCCCGGGACCGTTGCGGTCGAGAAACTTCGCGATCGTCGAGAGTGGCGACAGTGGCGCGAGCAGCTGGACGCAGCCGCCGGCCGGATCCGGGCCCACGGAGAGCATCGCTTCGCGTACGCCCTGTTCCTCGTTTGTCTCCACGTGTACGCAGGTCATGCCGAATATCCGGCCGTAGAATTCAATTGCGGCGTCGAGGTCGGGTACGGCCACGCCGACATGATCGATACGTAGCAGGCCGATCGACCCTGGTGACATAGACAACGTCGAAGACTGGTCCGTCATGGCGTTAGTCTGACCTAATCGGCGTCAAGTAATCGCTGTGAGATACCTCGCGGAGGGCCAATCCATGAGCTCGGTGATCGTCAACGGCGCGCGGACCCCGATGGGTCGGCTACTCGGCGCCCTCAAGGACTTTCCGGCGACCAAGCTGGGCGGCGTCGCCATCAGGGCGGCCCTGGAGCGCTCCGGCGTGGCGCCCGAGCAGGTGCAGTACGTGATCATGGGACAGGTGTTGCAGGCCGGTGCCGGTCAGATCCCGGCCCGCCAGGCCGCGGTCGACGCCGGCATCCCCATGAACGTGCCGGC
This sequence comes from Dactylosporangium sp., assembly GCA_025965915.1. Lineage (GTDB taxonomy): Bacteria > Actinomycetota > Actinomycetes > Mycobacteriales > Micromonosporaceae > Planosporangium. The sequence continues at coordinate 2,583 of JAOPWA010000487.1, forward strand.
GCTGACCATCAACAAGGTCTGTCTGTCCGGCCTCGACGCGATCGCACTGGCCGACCAGCTCATCCGGGCCGGTGAGGTGGACGTCGTGGTGGCCGGCGGCATGGAGTCGATGACCAACGCGCCGCACCTACTGGCCGGGCAGCGGCAGGGCTACAAGTACGGCGACGTGGTCATCTCCGACCACATGGCGCTCGACGGTCTGACCGTCGCCTACGACCGGGTCTCCATGGGCGTGTCGACCGAGCGGCACACCGCGAAGCTGGGTATCCCGCGGGCCGACCAGGACGCGTTCGGCGCCGCCAGTCACCAGCGCGCGGCTGCCGCGCAGAAGAACGGCCACTTCGCCGAAGAGATCGTGCCGGTCGAGATCCCGCAGCGGAAGGGTGACCCGATCCTGGTTACCGACGACGAGCAGATCCGCCCCGAGACGACGGTGGAGTCGCTGGCCAAGCTGCGGCCCGCCTTCTCCAAGGACGGCACGATCACGGCCGCCACCGCCTCGCCGATCTCCGACGGCGCCTGCGCGGTCGTCGTGATGAGCAAGGCCAAGGCCGAGGAGCTGGGCCTTTCGTGGCTGGCCGAGATCGGCGCGCACGGCAACGTCGCAGGGCCCGACAACTCCCTGCTCGCCCAGCCGGCCAACGCCATCAAGCACGCGCTCGGCAAGGCCAACCTGACCGTCGACGACCTCGACCTGATCGAGATCAACGAGGCGTTCGCGGCGGTCGGCATCCACTCCACCCGCGAGCTGGGGATCGACGCGGACAAGGTCAACGTCAACGGCGGCGCGATCGCCCTCGGCCACCCGATCGGCATGTCCGGCGCCCGCCTGGCCCTCACGCTCGCGTTGGAGCTCAAGCGCCGCGGTGGGGGGCTGGGCGCCGCAGCCCTGTGCGGCGGCGGGGGGCAGGGCGACGCCCTACTGCTCCGGGTACCCCGCGCGTGAACCTGTTCGTACAGGTGCCGGGATCTTCCCGGTGACCGCCACGACGATTCGGCGCAGTCGCGACGTACCCACGTTGGTGACGGCCGCGCGCGAAGGTGACCACCGCGCGGTCGCCCGGCTGGTCAGCCTGGTCGAGAACGACGACCCCGTCCTGCCGGACGTTGCCGCGGCCCTCGCCCCACACACCGGCTCGGCCCAGGTGATCGGGCTGACCGGCTCACCGGGCGTGGGCAAGTCGACCACCACCAACGAGTTGGTACGCGCGCTGCGGGCCCGGGGCCAGCGCGTCGGTGTCCTGGCAGTCGACCCGTCCAGTCCGTTCACCGGCGGGGCGATCCTCGGCGACCGGGTACGCATGCAGGACCACGCCACCGACTCCGGTGTATACATCCGCTCCATGTCCAGCCGCGGCCACCTCGGCGGGCTGGCAGCGGCGACCCCGCAGGCGGTACGGGTACTCGAAGGCGCCGGCTGCGACGTGGTGCTGATCGAGACCGTCGGGGTGGGGCAGGCCGAGGTGGAGATCGCCAGCCTGGCCGACACCACGCTGGTGCTGCTCGCACCGGGCATGGGTGACGCGATCCAGGCGGTCAAGGCGGGCATCCTCGAGATCGCCGACGTGTTCGTGGTCAACAAGGCTGACCGCGACGGCGCTGACGCCACCTACCACGACATCCAGGGCATGATCGGTCTCGGCGAGCGAGGGCCGGGCGAGTGGCGGCCGCAGGTCGTGCGCTCGGTGGCGAACAGGGCCGAGGGCATCGACGACGTGATGGCCGCGATCGACAAGCACCGGGAGTGGCTGGCTCGGCCGCTGCCCGGCGGGGCCGGCGTGCACGACGAGTTGACCCGCAGGCGGGAAGCCCGGGCCGCGGCCGAGGTCGAGGCGATCGCCCTGGGAGCGTTGCGTGCCCGCATCGGGACGCTGCGCAACGGTGAGGCGCTGCCGACCCTCGCCTCCCGCGTGGCGGCCGGCAAGCTCGACCCCTATGCGGCGGCCCGGGAGCTTCTCAGCACCCTCGATACCTAGTTATGGTGGGCCCCTCGCGAGACGGAGTCGGTGAGGGGTGGAAGAACGTTGACGGCCTGGACCGTCGTGCTGCGGGGGATCAGGTACCGGGCCGGACGTTCGCTGGTCGTGTTCGTGCTGGCGCTGGTGGCGACTGCCGCCGCGGTGCTCGCCCCGGTTTACGCGGGCGCCGCCCAGCAGTCGGTGCTCACCGACGCGCTGCGCTCGGCGCCGGCGGACGCCACGACGCTCGTCATCGCGGCGTCGGGCACGGCGAGTGAGTCTCAGACGGCGTTCCTCGACACCGACGACATCCGTAAGACGGTCAGCCGCGTTCTGGGCGGCCGGCCCGCCGTCGCCGACCACCTCGACCGGCCGACCGCCGCTGTCGACACCGACATCACGCTCGCGCCGCATGGTGACCCGCTCACGGCGCGGCTGGCCTACCGCGACGGCGCCTGCGCGCACCTGCGGCTCACCGGCCGGTGCCCGGCGGAAGCCGGTCAGGTGGCGCTGAGCGACCGCTCGGCGCGCGCGCACGGGATCGCCATCGGTGCGGCCATCGACATCCACCTGGGCAGCCGGGCAGCCGGCCACGAGCGTCCGTTCCAGGTGGTCGGGCTCTATACCCCGAAGGACCCGGGCGAGGCGTACTGGGGTCGCACCGTCTACTTCGCCGCCGACGCGCCTCGTGGAGCTAGCACGACCGACGCGGCCGGCGGAGCCGGCACGACCGACGCGGCCGGCGGCCCGGGCGGCGATGCCGAGCGCCTCGATGCGATGTTCACCAACGCCCAGGGTGACCTGCGGTTGGAGAAGTCCGCCATGCTGTCGACGCGGCTGGAGTACCCGTTCGACACCGCAACCGTCGGGCTCGACGACGTGGCGCAACTGCGGGACGGCGTCACCGCACTGGTCAACCGGCTGCGCGCGGACGACCTCGAACTGGCGACCGCGCTGCCGTCGATCCTGACCGACGCGGCCGCCGACCAGGCGGCGATCGGCCGTACCGCGCCGGTCATCGCCGTGCCGCTGCTGCTGTTGTGCTGGTTCGTCCTGTTCCTGCTGGTCGCCTCGCTCATCGAGGAGCGCGGGCCGGAGATCGCACTGGCCAAGCTGCGCGGCTTCCCGGCCGGCCGGACGGCGAGGTTCGGGCTCGGCGAGGCGCTGCTGCTGATCGCGTCGGCGGCGCCGTTCGGCCTGGTCGCCGGCGTCGTGGGAGTCGACGTGGCGGCCCGGTTCGTCCTCGCGCCAGGAAGCCACGCCCAGGTGCGCTGGCCGGCGTTCGCCGCCGCCGGGGTGGCGCTGCTGGGCGCGGCGGTCGCGGCCGCCCTCGCCGGCCTCGGCACCGTACGCCGGCCGGTACTCGCGCTGCTGCGGCGGGTTCCGGAGCGCACGCGTTGGCGGGCCGGGGTGGCCGAGGGCGTCGCCGTCGCGCTCGCCGCCGCGTCGGGAGTGGCGGCCGTCAGTGATCGGTCCGCGCCGTTGGCCCTGCTCGCGCCGCCACTGCTTGCCGTCGTGGCCGGGGTCGCCACGGCGCGCGTACTCGCGATCTGGGCGCGCCTGCGCCTGCGCGGCGCCAACCGTCGGGGCCGGTTGGCAACGCTGCTGTCGTCGGCGCAGTTGTCGCGCCGCCCGGCCGGGCAGCGCCTCGTGGTCGTGATCACGGTCGCCGTCGCGCTGCTGTCGTTTTCGGCCACGGCCTGGGACGTCGCCGCCCAGGCCCGCCGTGACCACGCCGCGGACGCTCTGGGCGCGTCACGGGTGTACACCGTCACCGCCGACCGTCCGGACGCCCTCGCCGCCGCTGTCGCGCACGCCGACCCGGGCGGCCACTCGATGGCGGTGGTACGCACCAGCCAACGCTACGGCGACGGGGCGGTGGAGCTGCTCGGGGTGCAGGCCGTACACCTACCGGACGTCGCGGTGTGGCGCGGCCATGACCGGTCGGAGGTGACCGCGCTCGCACGGCGGTTGCGCCCGCAGGTCGCAGCCGCCCTCCCACTGACCGGCGACCTGGCGGTGTCGGTGGCCGTGGACGCACCGCCCGCCAGACCGGTGCGACTGTCGGCGGTGGTGGCCGCGTCAGGTGGGCCGTCGCGGGTCGTGGCGCTGGGCACGCTGGTGAGGGGCGCGCACGAGTACCGCGCGGCGCTGCCGGCCAGCTGTGGCCGCGGCTGCCGCCTGACCGGCTTCGCCCTCGCGCGCATGGTGCCCGGCCCGGAGCCGATGGCCGTCGCGATGTCGCTACGGCGGGTCCGGACGGGTACGGCCGACGTGCCCGCGGCGTTCGACGCGGCCGGCCGGTGGCGCGCCGGCCAACACCCGGCGCAGACGCAGGTGACCGTCCACGCAGGACCCGCCCTCGACGTCGACGTGTCATCGGCGGACCCCGGTGACGTGCTCATCCGATACGTCGACTCGCCGGAGGTCCTGCCTGCGGTGCTTGCCGGGGTGGCACCCGCCGACGACCCGCGCGCCTCCGAGTTCAGGTTCCCCGGCCTTGCCGAACAGCCGCTCGCGTTCGGAGTCGCGGCGCGCAGCGGGGGGCTGCCCCGGGTCGGCGGTCACGGGCTGCTCTTCGACCTCGATTACGCGGTACGGGCGGCCGAGCGCGACTCCGGTCTCGCCGACAACAGCACCCTGCGGTACGAGGTCTGGGCCTCTGATGACGCCCCCGGCGACCTCGCCACCCGGCTAGGCGCAGCCGGTGTGCAGGTGGCGCGCACCGAGACCATGACCGGCTACCTCGAGCAGCTCGGCCGGCGGGCTCCCGCGCTCGGACTGTGGCTGTACCTGCTCGCCGGCGCGGCAGCGATCGGACTCGCCGTCGGGGTGGTGGCGCTGACCGCGTACGTGGGGGTACGGGGGCGCCTGTACGAGATGGCGGCGCTGCGGATGAGCGGAGTTCGCGCCGGCGTGCTTCGCCGGGCCGTGCTGCGGGAGTACGGCCTGCTGCTGGGCCCGCCGCTGCTGGTCGGCTTCCTGGCCGGCGTCGCCGGGGCGGTGGTCATGCTGCCGGGCGTTCCGCTGGTGACTGTCGGCGTCACGTCGCCGGCGATCTCGTACCGGTTGGGTGTCGGGGTCCTGCCGGTCGCGATCGTCGTGAGTGCGCTCGGCTTCGCCGTCGCGGTCGCGATGGTGCTGCGGCTGCTGCGCCGGGCGACGCCCGACCGGCTGCGGGAGGGCCTGCGATGAGCTGGTTCGAGGTGACCGATCCGCCGGCCGTCCGGCAGGCCACCGCCGAGGCCGAGATGGTGCCCGGGCTCGGCGTCGCCTGCCGGGGCGTGGTCTACATCTACCGGCCGGAGGGCCACGACGTCGTCGCCCTTGCCGGCGTCGACCTGGACATCGCCCCCGGCGAGTCGGTGGCCCTGCTCGGCCCGTCCGGCGCCGGCAAGTCGACGCTGATGTCGCTGCTGGCCGGGCTGCTGAGGCCAGCCGCCGGCCGGCTGACCGTCGGCGGCCACGACCTGGTCCACGCCGACGACGCCGAGCTGCAACTGATGCGCGCGACCGCGGTCGGCGTGGTGCTGCAGGGCGCCGCCCGTAACCTGCTGCCGTACCTGAGCGCCGAGCAGAACGTCCGCTTCGCCCAGCGCGGCGCCCCCCAGTCTGGCCGCGGGCTGCCCGCGCCACGAGACGTACTCGCGCTGGTCGGACTGACCGACCCGGGACGCAACCGGCTGCGCCCGCAGCGGCTCTCACCCGGGGAGTGCCAGCGCCTCGCGCTCGCCGTCGCGCTCGCGACGCGTCCTGGGCTGCTGCTCGCCGACGAGCCGACCAGCCAGCTCGACAGCGGTGCCCGCGACGGGGTGCTCGCGGCGCTCGATGCCGTGAACCGTGCCGGCACCACGGTCGTGCTGGTGACCCACGACCCCGATGTCGGCCGGCGGATGGGTCGCACGGTGACCATCCGCGACGGGCGGGTCGGAGCCGAGGGGCGTCGCGGCGAGGACTACGCGGTGGTGGGGCACGACGGCACCATCCACCTGCCGCAGGACGTGCTGCGACTGGTGCCGCCGGGCACTCTGCTCGACGTCGAGGCTCGAGTCGACGGCACCGTGCTCCTCGTGCCGGCCGGCGAATCCACTGTGGAGAATGCCGATGCTCACCGTCGATGACGTGACCCTGGCCTACGCGGTCGATGCGGTGGTGTTGCGCGATGTGTCCGTCGTGGTCGAACCGGGGCGGTTGCTGGCCGTGACCGGCCCGTCGGGTGCGGGCAAGACGACGTTGCTGTGGGTGATGGCCGGCCTGCTGCGCCCCCGGCACGGCAGGGTGGCGGTCGGCGGCACCCCGCTGCGCGACCGCGACCACGCGGTGGGCTGCGGTGTGGTGCTCATCCCGCAGGACAATGGGCTGGCCGCGATCCTGACCGCGCAGGAGAACGTCCAGGTCGCACTCATCGCGACGGGTGTCGGCGCGCGGGAGGCGCACCGGGCGAGCGCCGACACGCTTGCGCGGCTCGGCCTGTCGGGCCAGGCTGACCAACTGGTCGAGGAGTTGTCCGGCGGCCAGCAGCAGCGCACCGCGATCGCGCGGGGAGTCGCCCTGCGCGGCGACGTCGTCCTTGCCGACGAGGTCACCAGCGAGTTGGACGCCGCCAACCGGCAGCGGGTACTCGATCTGCTGTGCGACGAAGCGCGGCGCGGTGCGGCCGTCGTGCTCGCGACGCATGATCCGGACGCCGCGGCGGCCTGCGACGCCGAACTGCACCTCGCAGACGGTCGGGCCGTGATGGTTCGCGGCTAATCCCCAGGAAGCCCGGGCTAACCTTAGCGATCGTTCAGGATGACCGCTTAGTATCGGCGGAGAAGGACGTCACAAACGTCACGACGAAGGGGATCCGCTACATGGACGCCCAGGAGATCGAGGCCGGACGCGAGCGCTGGCAGCGCCGCTACGACGCGGCACGCAGGCGCGACGCGGACTTCACCACGCTGTCCGGGATGACGGTCGACCCCGTGTACGGTCCGCCACCCGGCGTCGACGTGCCCGGGTTCGAGCGGATCGGCTGGCCGGGGGAGTTCCCGTACACCCGCGGCCTCTACCCGACCGGCTACCGTGGCCGGGCCTGGACCATCCGGCAGTTCTCCGGATTCGGCAACGCGCAGCAGACCAACGCCCGGTACAAGATGCTGCTGGGCGCTGGCGGCGGCGGCCTGAGCGTGGCGTTCGACATGCCGACGCTGATGGGCCACGACTCCGACGACCCCCGGGCGCTGGGGGAGGTCGGCCACTGCGGCGTCGCGATCGACTCGGCCGCCGACATGGACGTGCTCTTCGACGGCATCCCGCTGGCCGATGTCACCACGTCCATGACGATCTCGGGCCCGGCCGTGCCGATCTTCTGCATGTACCTGGTCGCCGCCGAACGGCAGGGGGCGGCCCTGGGCGGCCTGGACGGCACCCTGCAGACCGACATCTTCAAGGAGTACATCGCACAGAAGGAGTGGCTCTTCGCTCCCGAGCCGCACCTGCGCCTCATCGGCGACCTGATCGAGTACTGCGCGCACGAGATTCCGCGCTACAAGCCGCTGTCGGTGTCCGGCTACCACATCCGGGAGGCGGGCGCGACCGCCGCCCAGGAGTTGGCGTACACCCTCGCCGACGGGTTCGGCTACGTCGAACTGGGCCAGTCCCGGGGCCTCGACGTCGACGTGTTCGCCCCCGGGCTGTCGTTCTTCTTCGACGCGCACGTCGACTTCTTCGAGGAGATCGCCAAGTTCCGGGCCGCCCGCCGCATCTGGTGGAAGCTGATGACGCAGCGCTATCGGGCCGAGAACGAGCGTTCGACCTGGCTCCG
>JAOPWA010000500.1 GCA_025965915.1 Dactylosporangium sp.
GTTCCACGCCCGGCCGACAAGCGCCGGACGCCAGCCAGCTCTACGGGGAGCCGACAGATGACCATCGCGAGAATTCGGGCCCTCGCCATCGTCGGCGTGCTGTTCGTCGCCGCGCTCGTGCTCGTGACGGTCAGCATCGTGAAGGACAAGCAGACCAGTGCCCAGGGTGCGTCATGCCCCAAGGACGCCGTGCGCGTCGACACTTATCTCGCCGACTCCGAGAACATCCAGCTCAACGTGTACAACGCGACCGACAGGCCCGGTCTGGCGAATCAGATCGCGCAGGAACTCAAACAGCGGAAATTCAAGGTCGACCCCGACAAGGCGAACAACGACCCGTTGGGTAAACCCGTCGAGGGGGTGGCGGTCCTGCGATACGGCCCGAAGATGGTGGGCGCCGCCTGGGTGGTGCGCTCGTACTTCCTCAACGAGGCGGTTCGCGAATTCGACCCGAGCCGTCAGGACCAAACAATCGACGTCGTATTGGGTCCGTCGTTTCAGAAGCTCGCCACCGAGACCGAGCAGCGGCTGGCTCTCGCGTCCGTCGGCCGCGCCATCCCACCCAAGGGCACCTGCGACATCCGTCAGGCGTGATCAGGGCCCGCCGGCGGCGTCCAGCTCCACCAACCGGTCGTGGAGGGGCTGGTGCAGCGCCGCGGGAGCGGCCAGCACCATCTCGGAGCCGGGTGGGTCGCCCGCGAGGCCGGTGACCAGCAGGCCGGCCTCTTCCGCCACGAGCCCTCCAGCCGCGTAGTCCCACAGATTGAGACCCTTTTCGTAGACCATGTCGAGGGCGCCTTCGGCCGCCAGGCAGAGGTCTATCGACGCCGCCCCGATCCGCCGTATGTCGCGAACCTGTGGAATCAACTGCGCGAGTACCCGCGCCTGATGGCTGCGGCGGGCCGCGTCATATCCGAAGCCGGTCCCGAGCAGCGCCTGGCTGAGCTCCGTGACCCGCGAACCGGTCAGCCGGCGCCCGTCGCGGTAGGCGCCGCCGCCCCGGGTGGCGGTCCACTCGTCGCCGGTGACGGGGTTACGCACCACGCCGGCCACGACGACACCGTCCACCTCGGCCGCGAGGGATACCGCGTACGCCGGAATGCCATAGATGTAATTCACAGTGCCGTCGATCGGGTCAAGGATCCACCGCACCCGGCTACCGCTGCCGTCGACCGTGCCGGACTCCTCGCCCACCACGGCGTCGTGCGGCCGCCGCGCCCGCAACTCCTCGATGACCTGCCGCTCCACCGCCCGGTCAGCGGCGGTGACGACGTCGGTCGCGGTGCTTTTGGTCGACACGCCCGCCACCCCGTCGGTACGCATGGAGCGGGCCAGCTCAGCGGCTCGGCGGGCCGCGGTGACAGCGATGTCGAGCAGCTCGGCCGATCCTGGGAGCGCTTCCGGCGCAAGGTTCATGGTTACCTCCTCGGGCCTGGGTACCATACTGTCAGGCCCCACTGGGCGATGTGATCCACAACAAGGGGAGCACCTCACCCGCCTGCGGCAGGTCGATCGCCTATATCAGAGTTACAATTCACGCTTGCCCGCTGCGTTACGGATCGCCCCGGCCCGCAGCGTTCGGGTTCCAAGACATCACACCCGGCCACACTCGTCAGCAGGCTTCGTCGTGCGCGAAGCTGGTCGGGGAGGCCACGCTCGCTCTTTGCCTCGGGAAGGTCGTCCGTGACAGCACCCCGCCAGACCGGCGCCGATGTACGCTCGCTCGCCGACATGCTGATCGCGCGTGCGACCACCACCGGTGGTCAGCTGACGTCGGCCGATGTAGCCCACGCCGTCGAATCCGCGGAGGTGACTCCCGCTCAGGCCAAGAAGCTCCTCCGAGCCCTTGCCGAGTCGGGAGTGACCGTGGTGGTCGACGACTCCGGGTCCGGGCGGCGCCGCGTGGCCGCCGCCCGCGCCGCCACCCCGGCCTCCAAGGCCACCACCGCCAAGGCGCCGGCCGCCGCTCGACCGGCGACCCCGAAGCCTGAGAAGAAAGTTACCAACGTGCCCGCCGAACAGGCCTCGGAGACCGCCGCCGACACCGCGGCGCAGGCGGCCAAGAGCATCAAGAAGACCGTGGCGGGGGATGCCGCCGACACGGCGACCGGACCCGCCAAGACCGCACGCAAGGCGGCGCCTTCGGGTGCCGACGCCGCGGCGAAGGCCACCAAGGCCACGCGGGGCAAGAAGGCCGAAACGGCCGGCAAGCCCGGTGAAGAGCCGGAGGAGGGCGACCTCGAGGTCGAGGCGATGGCCGCCGAGATCGAGGACGTCGTCGAGGACGAGCCGGTGGAGTTGGCCCAGGCCGCCGCGGCGGACGCGGCGGACGACTTCGACTGGGACGACGAGGAGTCAGAGGCCCTCAAGCAGGCTCGCCGCGACGCGGAGCTGACCGCCTCGGCAGACTCGGTCCGGGCCTACCTCAAGCAGATCGGCAAGGTCCCGCTGCTGAATGCCGAGCAGGAGGTCGACCTGGCGAAGCGGATCGAGGCGGGCCTGTACGCCGCCGAGCGCCTGCGCGCCGCCGATGAGAGCGGCGAGAGCCTTGGCTCCCCGATGACCCGCGATCTGCTGTGGATCTCCCGAGACGGCGAGCGCGCCAAGAACCACCTGCTCGAGGCCAACCTGCGGCTGGTCGTGTCGCTGGCCAAGCGCTACACCGGGCGGGGCATGGCGTTCCTGGACCTCATCCAGGAAGGCAACCTCGGACTCATCCGGGCCGTCGAGAAGTTCGACTACACCAAGGG
>JAOPWA010000527.1 GCA_025965915.1 Dactylosporangium sp.
CGGGACGCCGGCCGGCGGCGGCGTCCACCCCGTCGGGGCCCGCCGGGGGCAGATCCGGGAGCCAGAGGCCATCGGCCGGGCGGGGGAGACCGAAGGAGGGGACGAGTCCGCCTCCGCGACGGCAAGCGGCGCGTCGAGCCGGATCGGCAGGGTTGAACGGAGGAGTTCGACCCGTACCCCGCACAAAGCACGCGGTAGCGCCGCGCCGTGATGGCGAGCAAGCCTGCAACGGCGTGGGAGCGTCCGTGCTCACCACTACGCATCGTGAAGGGCCTGCCATGTCGCCGGTCAGCGATCACCCCTGGCATCCGCCGGGCTGGCGCGCCGTGTCGCCAGCCCAAGCCCCGGTTCCGCGTAGGCGAAGGGAGGGGCGCTTGCACTCGAGAGCACTCCGGACGTGGCCGCGGTTGAGCCGGTTCTCGATCGTCGGGACGAGTGGCGCCCTGGTCAACAGCCTCGCTCTGTTGCTACTTCACGGGCTGCTGGGGCTGGCACTGCTGCCCGCCACCGTGGCAGCGGTCGAGGTGGCGATTCTGCACAACTACCTACTCCACGAGGTGTGGACCTTCCGGCGCGGCCGCCCCTCGGTACGCCGGTTCATCAACTTCAGCCTCGTGGCGGCGGTCGCGCTTCTGGTCAACGTGGGCATCGTCCAGATTCTCGCCGGCCTCGGCCTGTTCTACCTGTTCGCGAACCTGGTCGGCATCGGCGCCGCCTTCGTTATCAACTTCGCGGTCAGCTCGACGTGGATATGGAGTGAGCGTACCGATGGAGCAGATCCTGCTGGCCGCGATAGCCCTCGTCTCGCTGGTGTTGACGGCTCAGGCCGCGCACGTTCTCTACTTGATGATCTACACGTGGGATCAGCCGGAGGCGGACGCACAGGCCCGGGTGCCCGACGCGCGCGCCGCCCCGCATCTGTCCTTCACCGCCATCGTGCCGGCGCGGCACGAGGAGGAGGTCATCCAGCAGACCATCGACCGCGTCGCTCGCACTGACTACCCGGCCCGTCTGGTCCAGATCATCGTGGTGTGCTCAGCCGACGACACGGGCACGATCGAACGCGCCGCCGCCACCATCCGCCGGCTGAACGCGGCGGGCCGCGACAACGTCCAGCTCGTGGTCTTCGACGATCTGCCGATCAACAAGCCGCACGGGCTCAACGCGGCGCTGGTGCACTCCGAGGCAGACGTCATCACGATCTTCGATGCCGAGGACGAGATCCACCCGGAGATCTTCAGCATCATCAACACGATCATGGTCACGGAGCGGGTACACGTGGTGCAGGCGGGCGTGCAGCTGATGAACTACGAGTCCAACTGGTACTCGACGTTCAACGTGCTGGAGTACTTCTTCTGGTTTCGTAGCCGGCTGCACTACCAGGCCAAGGCCGGGGCCATCCCGCTCGGGGGCAATACGATCTTCTTCGCCCGGCACCTGTTGGAGGAGATCGGCGGGTGGGACGAGACGTGCCTGACCGAGGACGCCGAGATCGGCCTTCGGATATGCGTCATGGGCGAGCGGGTGCGGGTGGTCTACGACCACCGGTACGTCACCAAGGAGGAGACCCCGCCCACGCTTCAGCACTTCATCAAGCAGCGCACCCGCTGGAGTCAGGGGTTCATGCAGACCCTGCGCAAGGGCACCTGGAAGGAGTTGCCCACCCGCAAGCAGCGCTGGCTGGCCTGGTACACGCTGATGTTCCCATACGCGCAGGCGCTGCTCGGCCTGTACCTGCCGGTCGCGGTGCTCACCGCGTTCGTGCTGCGGGTGCCGGTGCCGATCGCGCTGCTGTCGTGGCTGCCGGTGCTGCTGTTGGCGGCGCACTTCATCACGCAGGTGATCGGCCTGTACGAGTTCACCGAGGCGCACGAGATGCGGGCCACTCCCCGCACAGTCGTGACGATGGCCGTGGGGTGGTTGCCCTACCAGATGCTGCTGGCGTACTCGGCGATGCGGGCACTGAAGCGCCAACTGGGCGGCGTCGGCGACTGGGAGAAGACGGCGCACGTGGGTGCGCACCGGAACGCGGAGGCGGAGGAGGTGGCGAGCCGTGCCGCGTGAGCAGGAAGCCGAGCCGCTTGGCCGCAGCGGGGTCGCGCTGCTGACGTTCTCCATGGTCCTCGGCCTGGTGACGCATGGCTGGAACCTTTTCAGGTACCCGCTGTACCTGTCCGACGAGGGCATCTACATGCAGCAGGCGTGGTCGGTCCTGCGGGAGGGGAAGCTGTCGCCGTACACGTACTTCTACGACCACGCGCCGATGGGGTGGCTCACGATCGCGGCCTGGGTGGGGATGATCCCCGGCCAGTTCAACGCCTTCGGCTTTCCGGTGAACAACGGCCGGGTGCTCATGGTGCTGGTACACCTCGGCTCCACCTTCCTGCTCTTCGAGGTGGTCCGGCGGTACTCCGGTAGTAAGCCCGCCGCGTTCCTGGCGACCTTCCTGTTCAACGTCTCCCCGCTGGCCGTGTACTTCCAGCGCATGGTGCTGCTTGACAACCTGATGGTCTTCTGGGTCCTGGTCGGGCTGTACATCCTCGCCCGCAAGGACGGGCGGGTCGTCACCGCGATGGGCGCGGGGCTCGCCTTCGGGTTCGCGGTGATCACCAAGGAGAACGCGATCTTCCTGCTGCCCGGCTTCGGTTACCTCCTGCACCGCAGCATCGTCGAGCAGGGCAACCGGCGCTTCAGCGCCAGCTTCTGGTGGTTCGCCGCGGGATCACCGGTCGCCCTCTACATGCTGTACGCCGAGATCAAGAATGAGTTGCTGCCGGCGCGCATGGACTTCAACCTGTCGTCACCGCCGGCCGACCACGTGTCGCTGCTGTACACCATCTGGTGGCAACTGCACCGCACCGCGTCCGGCGGCCAGGGAACCATGTTCGCCACGCTGCTCAACGAGAGCTGGCTGTTCAAGGACAAGTACCTGTTGCTCATCGGTACGGCGGCCACAATCGGTGCGCTGGCGTTGTCGCTGAACGCGCGGCAGCGCGAGGTGCCGTTGCTGGGCGCCGCGCTGCTGGCCATCGGGTACGGCTTCTACCTCACCCGCAGCGTGCTGCTGGACTTCTACGTGGCCCCGCTGGTGCCGCTGCTGGCGCTGAACATCGGCCTGCTCTACGGCCGGATCACCCGCTACGGCAAGCCGGCGGCGGTGGCGGTGCTGACCGCCATCCTGTGTCTGCTGCCGCTGCCCTACCCGAAGGGCTACCTGGTGTCCTGGAACTCGGACGGCACCAAGCTGTTGCTGGCAGACCAGTACCGGCTGCCGCAGACCAACATGCAGAACCTGCAGGTGAGCTGGATCCGGCAGAACATCCCGCCGCAGAGCCGGCTGATCATCGACGACGACATCTGGGTGGCGCTGCGTGAGGGCACCCCGTCGTTCCCCAACGCCCAGTCCCACTTCAAGGCGGCAGCCGACCCGGACGTCCGGGACAAGATCTTCCATCAGGACTGGCACAACGTCGACTACGTCGTGATGTCCAACAAGATGCGCGATGCGCTACAGCGCAACAACGAGGGCTGGATCATCGAGGCCATCGACCAGCACGGCGAACGGGTCTGGCAGATCGACCGTGGCGACGTGCATCTGGAGATAATCAAGATCAACAATACCGGCTGAGCGCCGGCCTCTTGCACAGCAGAGGAGGGCAGAGATGGCAAACGCGGTGCGCACACGGTCGGCACAGTCCGCAGCAGAAGGGGTTCGCGTACGGGCCCGGCAGAACTGGAAGCGGTTGGTGATCCTGGCTATTGCCCTGTTCGTCGTGGTGAACCTGGCCCGCTCGGTGTTGCCGACGATGGGTATCCGCACGCCGATAGGCGGCGGGCCCAGTTCGGGTGCCACGACCGAGGCCAAGACCACGCCGCCGGCCACCGCCGAGGTCAACGGCGTGAAGGTCCTCGGCAGCGGGGCGCCCATCGTCACGCTCGACCCCGGCATCGTCCGGCCCGACAGCCCGGTGACGATCGTCGGTACGGGCTTCGACCCCGGGGCGAAGATCGATCTGGTGATGTCGACCGGCAGTGGCAAGAAGGCCAAGACCATGGCGTTGGGCACGGCGACCGGGGACAAGTACGGGTCGTTCTACACCGCGATCAAGTTCCCGTCCCAAGGGCCGACCGCCGACACGTCGACCCGTGACATCACCGCTCAGCAGCGTGGCGGCAAGAAGGTCGCCAAGGCGCAGGCCCAGTTGGCGGCGGGCGCGGCCGGCGTGGCCAAGCTGTCGGCCGTCGTCGGCAAGCCCGGCGACACCGTGACGCTGTCCGTGTCCGGTTTCTCGCCGGGCGAGGACCTCGCCGTGTACTGGGGACGCATCAACGGAACCCCGAACGAGGTTCTGAAGACCGACTCCTCGGGTGCGGTCAGCAAGGTGCCGATCAAGGTCGGCATCTCCGCGGTCGGCACCACCAGCCTGGTCATCGTGGGGCAGAAGAGCGGCGCCGCGGCGAGCCTGCCGTTCCAGGTGCTCAAGCTGTACCCGTCGATCGCGCTCAAACCGTACGCGGTCAAGGCCATGAACCCGGTCGGCTTCACCGGCAAGGGCTTCGTTCCGGGCGAGCGGGTGCTCGTGCGGCTCAACTCGGCCGGCGGCGCGCCGGTGCTGGCCCTGCAGACCGACCAGGCCGGGTCGTTCCGCAGCGGCGGCTTCATCATCCCCTACCAGTTGAAGGGAGCGCAGCGGCTGGTCTTCACCGGAGAGCTGAGCGGGGCAACCACCACCTCCAGCTTCACCGTCCTGCCGTACATGCCCATGGTCCGCACCAGTACGTACGGTGGGTCGCCGGGGACGAGCATCAGCTTCTACGGCAGCGGGTTCGGCGCCAGCGAGGCCGTGCACATCTACGCGGCCAAGGGCAAGGGTGCCAAGGGGCAGCTGGTCGGCGCGTTCCGCACCGACGCCACCGGAACGGCCAGGGCGGCCGGCCGGTACACCATCCCGGGCGATGCGGGGGACAGCGTGCTGTTTACGCTGGTGGGACAGCGCAGCGGCGGTACCGCGACCATCACCTTCAAGGTCGACAACTCGGCCGGCCCGGTCGACGTCGCGCCGCAGCCGCCCTACACGCTGCCCCCGGATCTGCAGAATTAGTCGCCCGGGAGGCGCCGATGACCGAGCAGGTCGGGTACGAGGCGGCGTTCCGGACGGCGCCCCAGGCACTGCTCCTGACCGACGGTGCCGGCGTGGTTCGGCTGGTCAACGCGGAGGCGGAGCGGCTGTTCCGCCGGGACGCCGCCGAGGTGGTCGGGCAGCGGCTGGACCGGTTGCTCGTCGGTGACCCGACGCGGTCGCTGCGTACCGGCTCCGCGCCCGCCGGCTCGGCGGCGCCTACCGGCTCCGTGCCCGACGGTCAGCCCGCCGGGCCGGTGCTGGCCACCTCCGCGCTGCGGCTGTCCGACGGCCGGCAGGTGCCGGTCGACCTGCGGATGAGTACCGCCGGACCGACCGATGGGCAGGCCTCCGGCGGGGTGGTGCTCGCGATCGACGTCCACGGTGAGCCGGGCCGGTCCCGGGCCGCGCTGGAGGCCCGCCTGCGCCGGCTCGCCGAGGCCGAGCAGGAGCAGGAGCGGCTGCTCGGCGACCTGATCCGCAGCCAGGAGCGCGAACGTGCGCGGATCGCCGCCGGGGTGCACGACGACAGCCTGCAGGTCATTACCGCGGCGATGTTGCGCCTGCAGCAACTGCGCCGCCGTTTGCGTGACCCGGACGCCCTGGAGGTCCTCGCCCGATTGGAGGAGTCGATCGCACTGGCCGCCGACCGGCTGCGGCGGCTGATCTTCGACTTCCGGCCGCCCGCGTTGGAGCGCCTCGGGCTGCCGGCCGCGGTACGGGACGCGCTCTCACGGATGCACGACGACACCGGTATCGAGGTGGTCCTGGACAACCGGTTGACCGCCGAGCCGCCGCTACCGGCCCGCGTCCTGCTGTACCGCATCATCCAGGAGGCGCTGGTGAACGTGGGCAGGCACGCGGGCGCCGACCGGGTGGAGGTCAGCCTGGAGCATCAGGACGGCGGGTACTTCGCGCGGGTGCGTGACGACGGGGTGGGGCTACCGGCCGGTGACTGCCACCCGCCGTCGCCGGAGCCCGGTCACCTCGGGCTCGTCCTGATGCGCGAGCGGGCCACGTTCGCCGGGGGCTGGTTCCGGTTGGAAGGCGGTCCCGGCGCGGGCACCACGGTGTCGGTCTGGATACCGCGCGGCGCCGACCTCGAGACGACCCCCCGGCCGCCGGCCCTGCGGGGAAGCCGTCCCCGCGACGCGGCGAGTACCCCATGACCGGGCCGGCCCCGTACCGCGTTCTGATCATCGAGGACCACCAGGTGGTCGCCGAGGGCCTGGCGGCACTGCTGAGTGAGCACCCCGACCTGGAGGTGCTCGGTGTGGCCGGGAGCGTCGCCGATGTGCAGCGATGGGCGGCCAGTGAGCCGGTCGACGTCGCGGTGGCCGACTACTGGCTGCCCGACGGCACCGGCGTGGACGCGACGGCGGCGCTGCGCGAGTACTCGCCCGAGGCCGCGGTCGTGTTCCTGAGCGCGGACGATAGCGACGAGTCGATGCTCGCCGCACTGGAGGCGGGCGCGTCGGGCTATCTGGTCAAGAGCGCTGGTGGGGCGGACGTGGCGGCGGCGGTGCGCCGGGCGGCCGAGGGGGAGATCCTGGTGCCCGCCCGCCAGTTGGCCGCCCTGCTGGCGCGGCGGCGCGAGCAGGCACAGCGCCAGGCCGAGCGTTCCCGCCTGTTGGAGAGCCTCACTCCGCGGGAGCGGCAGATCCTGGGGCTGATGGCCGAGGGCATGGACAACCGTGACATCGCGCGGCAGCTCGGCGTGAGCTACACGACAGTCCGTAGCCACGTCCGCCATCTGTTGAGCAAGCTGAGCGCGCACTCCAAATTGGAGGCGGTCGTCAAGGCCGCCGAGTGGGGCCTGCCCGAGTGGCAGTACTGAATGTGTGGCGGCCTCGTCCCGTTGGAGTAGGCCATTTGAGGTAGGCGCGGTCGAGCGAATCGCGCGGGCAAAGTCAGATCATCGGTACGGTTGCCCGCCGCAAGCTCGTCCGTAGCGTTTGCCCTGCCCGAGAGGTTGAGCGGCGCGTCCCTAAGCGGGTCGTGCCGCGGCTGCCCGGCAGGTGGATGCACGCCGGCCGGTGGTGGCCGCAAGCCTGTCGGCTCGTCGGCGTGTTCGCGGACGGGCCGATTGCTTCCTCAGCCGCCAGATTGCTCCGACGACCGCGCTGCTCGCGGCATCGCCGACCACCGGCGTGCCCGCAGTACGTGGTGTCGCCCGACCGTTAGGACAGAGCCACGTATGGGACCTTCCTGGCTCCCCAAGACGATCGACAGGTTCACCTCCCGTCTCCGCGTCGGCAAGCCGGTGCTCTACACCAGCGTGCTGGCGACGCTGCTCGCCATTGCGGCCGCGTTCTCGATACCCTCGCTCAGCATGGACAAACCTGCCGGTGAGAGGCCGTCCACGGATAGTGCCGCTGCCATTCAGGCTCCGCTGCACGCCAAGGGCGGGAAGATCGTCGACGCGCGCGGCAAAGAGGTAGTGCTCACCGGTGTGAACTGGTTCGGTCTGGAGACCGGCACCTTCGCCCCGCACGGCCTCTGGTCGCAGAACTGGCAGAAGATGCTCGACCAGATGGTCGGCCAGGGTTTCAACACCCTGCGGCTTCCCTACAGCAACGAGTTGTTCCTGCCGGCCAGCAAGCCGACCGGCGTCGACTACAAGCAGAACCCTGATCTCGAGAACCTGACCGGTCCGCAGATCATGGACAAGATCGTCAACGGCGCGACGAACCGCGGCATGATGGTCATGCTCGACCGCCACCGCCCGGACCAGTACGGTCAGAGCCCGCTGTGGTACACCGACAAGGTCAGCGAGCAGACCTGGATCAAGGACTGGACCGACCTGGCGGTCAAGTACAAGAACAACCCGCTGGTCATCGGTGCCGACCTGCACAACGAGCCGCACGCCCAGGCCACCTGGGGCGACGGCAAGCAGGAGACCGACTGGCGGCTGGCCGCCGAGCGCGCCGGTAACGCCATCCTCAAGGCCAACCCCAACTGGCTGATCGTCGTCGAGGGCACCGAGAACTACCAGGGCCCGGGCGGTAAGGGCTACTGGTGGGGCGGCAACCTGCAGGGTGCCAAGGACAACCCGGTGCGGCTGTCCGACCCGTCGAAGCTGGTCTACTCGGCTCACGACTACAGCCCGAAGGTCTTCGGCCAGAACTGGTTCAGCGACCCGAACTTCCCGAAGAACATGCCGGCGCTGTGGGACTCGCAGTGGGGCCACCTCGTGAAGAGCGGCACCGCTCCGGTCATCCTCGGTGAGTTCGGTGGCCGGTCGGTCAGCGAGAAGGACTCCGAGGGTGTCTGGCAGCGCGCGCTGATCGACTACCTGAAGCAGAACAAGATCAGCTACACCTACTGGGCGTGGAACCCGAACTCGGGTGACACCGGCGGCATCGTCGGCGAGGACTGGACCACGGTCAACAAGGACAAGATGGACCTGTTGAAGAGCTACCAGGGGCCGCTGGCTCCGAAGGCCGCCAACAACCCGGCTTGATTCCTCCCCCCGGACCCCTGGGGACCGCCACCGGCGGTCCCCAGGGGTCACCCTCTGAACAAGGACGAGGCCTCCGGCGGCGAAATCGCTACCGGGGGCCTCATGCTGTCCGGACGGCCAGCGATTGAAGATCGGTGAGCTTGGGTATGAGGAGGCCACTGGCGCACCCCAACTCGAGACCCGGGAGTACACGATGTTGATCTTAGGCATCATCCTTCTTCTGCTGGGCATATTTTTGAAGATCTCCATCTTGACGACCATCGGCGTGATCCTGCTCGTCATCGGCGCGGTTCTATTCGTCCTGGGATCGGTCGGGCGGCCGATCGGTGGCAGGCGCCATTATTGGTAGCAGCAACGCCGGTCGTCGACCGGACGGTCGAATCGCGCTCCGAGGGTTCTCGGGGCGCGATCCGACGTTTCATGACGGCATCGGTACCTGCTGCCCGTCGGCGATGTAACGGGACCCGGCTACCGGATACCTCGGCGCCCGTACCTGCGGTAAGCCAGATAGGCCAGGTAGGCGGCGAGTGGTAGCTCGACGATGAGGGCGGACACCAGACTCGCGACGGTGTCGGTGCCTCCGGAGGCGGTCATCACGTCGAACCAGGCGTCGCAGACCAGAAGCGCCGCGGTGGCGAGAGCCGTGGCGGAGAACGCCTCGAGCCCCCGCCACGCCGACCATCCGACCGCGGCGAGGCTGAACAGCAGCAGGAAGTCGAACCCGATCCACGCCGCGTCCCAGTGGCCGGCGATGTAACGGGCGGGGAGCGTCTGCGCCTGGGCGAACATCCACCCGGCCAAGGCGGTGCACGCCGAGACGACGCCGAGCGTGAACAATCTGCGCTGGTTGGGAGTGGGTCCGACGCCGGGCAGGCGCGCGAGCCGGCGCGCGAGCGCGCGACGCTCCTCCGCGCTCAACAGGAGAAGTTGCTCGTCCGTGATGACTGGCCTGCCGGGCGTGGAAACACTGTCCGGTTTCGTCGCTACTGATGTCACTGTTCCTCCTCGGTCACCCCGGCAGGGTGGTGGCCGGCCAGCAGTTTTTCACTGCTAACAATCGGCCGGGAGGCTTCGAGTTGACCCAGAACGAGCTGTGAGTTCGATCAGCGAATCACGCCGGTCGGCGCGGCGTTGGTGCGGAACCGGTAGCGGTGCTCGGGGCGCCCGGTGGTCCCGTACCGCAGGAGGACCTCGATGCTGCCCTGCTGGGCAAGCTGGGCCAGATAGCGCTGGGCGGTCGGCCGGCTGATGCCGAGCACGTTGGCGAGCTCGGTCGCGGAAATGTCCGGTTGGGCGGTGCGTACGGCGTCGCGGACGAGTCGCATGGTCGACGGGGAGAATCCCTTGCCGCTGGCCGGCGCGGTCCGCAGCAGCCCGTACAGGGTGTCCACGTCGTCCTGGTCGGCTTCGTCGTCGAGGGCTCCGAGTTGCTTGCGCATGTCCCGGTACGCGATGAGCCGCTCCGCGAGCCGGTTGAAGCCGAACGGTTTGACCAGGTAATGCACGGCGCCGAGCTGCATCGCGGTGCGGACGCTGCGGATGTCGCGCGCGGCGGTGATCACGATGATGTCCGGGTGTGGTCCGTCGATGTTGAGGATGCGCCGCATCAGCGCCAGCCCGTGCTCGTCGGGTAGGTACAGGTCGAGCAGGACGAGGTCGGGCGGGCTGGCGTGCAGGGTCTGCCAGGCGCCGGCCGCGGTGTGCGCGGTGCCGAGCGCCCGGAATCCGGTGACCCGCTCGACGTAGCCGGCGTGGATGGCGGCGACCCGGTAGTCGTCGTCGACGACGAGAGTGGAGATCATCCCAGGGCTCCTACGGGCTGGGTTCCGACTGGCCGCGGCCGGTCCGCCGCCGGTAGCACGACGGTGAACACCGCCCCCGGCCCTTCGGTGACGCTGATCTCACCGCCGAGGCGCTGCACGAGCCGGCGCACGAGCGCGAGGCCGAGCCCGCGGCGTAGCTCGCCGTGGGGTGTCTTGGTGGTGAAGCCGTCCTGGAAGATCTCATCGGCGGCCCCGGGTGGGATTCCCGCACCGGTGTCGGTGACGCATAGTCGGATACCCCGAGAGTCCTGCCGGATCTCGAGAACCACCCGCGCGGGCGGCGGTCCGGACGCGGCGGCGTCGATCGCGTTGTCGAGCAGGTTTCCGATCATGGTCAGCAGTGCCTGCCCCCTTCCCTGCGTGTCATCGAGCCAGGAGTCATCGGTGAGGACCAGTTCGACCCCCCGCTCGGCGGCGACGGTGGCCTTGGCGAGGAAGAGGCCAGCCACCAGGGGACTCGCGATACGCTCGCGCACCGACTCCAACAACATGCCCTGCGTACCTTCGGTGTCGGCGATGTAGTGCAGCGCCTCGTCGAGGTCGCCGAGCTCGAGCAGGCCGGTGAGCGTGTGCATGCGGTTGGAGAACTCGTGGCCCTGCGCGCGCAGCGCGTCGGTCAGTCCACGGACGTTGTCGAGCTCGCGCAGCAGGCCCTCCAGTTCGGTGCGGTCCCGGAGCGTGACAACCGCCCCGAGAACCTGGCCGCCCAGGTTCACCGGCATCCGGTTGACCTCCAGGCAGTGCTCGTCGGTGAGGACGATCTGACCGGCGCCGGCGACCTCGCCGGAGAGTACGTCACGCAGCCTTCCCTCCGGTACGAGTTCGTCGATGCGACGACTCACCACGCCGGCGGGCAGTCGTAGCAGCCGGCGGGCCTCGTCGTTGACCAGGCTGACCCGCCCGGTTCCGTCGAAGGTCACCACGCCCTCCCGGACGCCGTGCAGCATCGCCTCCCGTTCGGACAACAGCGAGGTGATCTCGTGCAGTTCCAGCCCGTAGGTGCTGCGTTTGAGGCGGCGCGCCAGCAGGTACGACGCGGCCACACCGACGGCGAGGGCGAGGGCGGCGAAGAGGGCGTACATGGGTAGCTGCCGCCCGAGTTGGCCGGTGACGTTCTTCTCGAGGAAGCCCACCGACACCTCGCCGACGACGGCGCCGGTCGGCCCGCGCAGCGGAGCCTTGCCGTTGGCCGACGGTCCCAGGCTGCCCAAGTTGGTGCCGGTGTGGAAATTGCCGTCGAGGGCCACGACGGGCTCCTCGATCCGCTGCCCGACCAGCGCCTTGTTGCGGTGGGAGTGCCGGATGCCGTCACGGTCGATCACAACGACGTAGTCGGCGCCGGAGTCCTTGCGTACCTGTTCGGCGATGTTCTGGATGACATCCCCACCGCCGCCGTACTCCATCGCCTGCCGGATCGTCGGGATGCCCGCCACGGTCTTCGCGATGGCCAGGGCCTGCGCCCGGTACTCCAGGTCGAGCTGCTGTCGCTGCTCGTAGGTGAACAGAGCGAACCCGAGCAGCACGGTGACGATCAGGATCGTCAGATGGCTGGCCAGGATCTGGGTGGCCAGCTTTCTGCGTCGTACCTTCTCGCGCACTCGCGGAACTCCCATCGACCGTTTCACCTACGTGAACATCGCGTATCGGTAGTGTGCCCAACCCCCGTCGATCCGCGAAGTGTCGGACCGGTTAGCAGAACGCACAAAACAAAGAGAAACGAACGTTAGAAGTCCTTACCGACACAAGGCTTCATGGAAGTGACCGGCCTCATACGTTGTGCCGAATATCGAAACAATGCCGAAACACGTCGGGAGCTGGCGATGACCGAAGCGGTGCAACACATTCCGGGTCGAGAAACCCTGACCCCTTCCGCCACCGCCGGGATCGATCTGCGGCGGGCGACCAAGCGGTTCCGTACGCCGAACGGCGGCGTGTACACCGCGCTGCGCGACCTGGACCTCAGGGTCGCGCCGGGGGAGTTCTGTGCGGTCGTCGGGCCGACGGGCTGCGGTAAGTCCACCACCCTGTCGTTGATCTCCGGTCTTGAACGCGTCAGCGCCGGCGAGGTGCTCGTCGCTGGCCAGCCGGTCGACGGCATCACCGCGGGCACCGCGTTCATGTTCCAGACCGACGCCGTCTTCCCGTGGAAGTCGGTGCTGGCGAACGTCGCGGCGGGCCCGCTGTTTCGGGGCGTACCGAAGAAGGAGGCGATCGCCAACGCCCGTGACTGGCTGCGCAGGGTAGGGCTGTCCGGGTTCGAGGACCGCCACCCGCACCAGCTCTCCGGTGGCATGCGCAAGCGGGTGGCGCTGGCCCAGAGTCTGATCAACGAACCGCGGATCCTGCTCATGGACGAACCATTCTCCGCCCTCGACGTGCAGACCCGGTCGATCATGTCCGACGAGCTGCTCGCTCTCTGGGACCTCAGCCGCCCGACGGTCGTGTTCATCACCCACGACCTGGAAGAGGCGATCGCGCTCGCCGACAAGGTCGTCGTCATGACCGCCGGCCCCGGCACGATCAAGGCCACCTTCGACGTCGACCTGCCCAGGCCGCGCAAGGTGCAGGAGATCCGGTTCGAACCCCGGTTCGTCGAGCTCTACCACCAGATCTGGGAAACGCTGCGCGACGAGGTCCAGGTCGCCTATGCCCGCAGCACCGCCTCCTGACGCTCGAGTACCGCCCAAAGGAAGAAGCAGAGCCATGTCTCAAACCACTACACCGGCGGCCACCGGGCAGGAGCGCGAGAGTGCCGTCCTCGTCGCCGATCCGGCGGTCCAGCGCCGCGCCAAGCGCGAGCGCATCGTCGTCAATGTTCTCCGGGTCGCCGTGTTCGTCGTGTTCGTCGGCGGCTGGGAGGTGCTGACCGACCTGAAGGTGCTCGACCCGTTCTTCTTCGGCCAGCCCAGCAGGGTCATCGTGCAGTTGCGGGACTGGATGGTCAACGGCACCGAGGCCGGGCCGCTCTGGACGCAGGTCGGCGTCACCCTCGAAGAGGCTCTGATCGGCTTCGCCATCGGCGTCGTCGGGGGCATCGTCTGCGGCATCGCCCTCGGGCGCATACCGATGCTGTCGAAGGTCTTCGGTCCGTACATCAAGGTCATGAACTCGATCCCGCGCATCGTGCTCGGCTCGATCTTCATCGTCTGGCTCGGCCTGGGCCTGTCCTCCAAGGTCGCGCTCGCCGTGGTCCTGGTCTTCTTCGCGGTCTTCTTCAACGCCTTCCAGGGCGTGCGTGAGGTCGACCGCAACCTGATCGCCAACGCCCGGATTCTCGGCGCATCCGGCCGCCAGGTCACCACCCAGGTCGTGCTGCCGTCGGCGCTGACCTGGATCATCGCGAGCCTGCACGTCAGCTTCGGCTTCGCGCTCATCGGCGCGATCGTCGGGGAGTTCCTCGGCGCCCAGCAAGGCCTGGGACTGCTCATCTCGCAGGCCCAGGGCACGTTCAACCCCAACGCGGTCTTCGCCGCAATGGTCATCATCGCCGTCGTCGCGCTCGCCGCCGAGGGGCTCATCGCCCTGTTGGAGAGGGCCCTGCTGTCCTGGCGGCCACCGCAGCTGTCCGGTGCGGAGCTGTAAGAGTCCTTCACCCCCACATTGGAGAAGATCGTGACCCGAAAACTGGTAGTCGTAGGCGCGGCCGCGGCCGCGCTGGCCATCACTCTCAGCGCCTGCGGAGGTGCGGCCAAGAAGTCCACCGCGAGCGGGAACAATTCCGCCGCCGGTACCACCGTCAAGCTGATGGTCGGCGGCGTCAACAAGCAGATCTACCTGTCGGCCAAGCTCACCGAGCAGCTCGGCTACTTCACCGAGCAGGGACTCAAGGTCGAGCTGTCCGACGAGCCGGCCGGTGTGAACGCCGAGACCGCGATGCTGGCGGGTGAGGTGGACGGCGTCGTCGGTTTCTACGACCACACCATCGACCTGCAGGGCAAGGGCAAGCAGGCCGAGTCGGTCGTGCAGTTGCAGCAGGCACCCGGTGAGGTGGAGCTGTGCCGCAGCGACGTCGCCGACGCCATCAAGTCGCCGGCCGATTGGAAGGGCCGCAAGCTCGGGGTAACCGGCCTCGGCTCGTCGACCAACTTCCTCACGAAGTTCCTTGCCGTGCACAACGGGCTACAGCCAACCGACATCACCTCGGTGGCAGTCGAGGCCGGTCAGACGTTCATCGCCGCGATGCAGCACAAGCAGATCGACTGCGGTATGACCACCGAGCCGACGATCTCGGCGCTGCTCAACACCGGACAGGCCAAGGTACTGGTGGACATGCGTACCCCGGAAGGCGCGAAGGCCGCGCTCGGCGGCACGTACCCCGCCGCGAGCCTGTACATGCAGACGGCGTGGGTGAACAGCCACAAGCCGACGGTGCAGAAGCTGGCCAACGCGTTCGTCAAGACCCAGAAGTGGATCGCAGCCCACAGCGCCGCGGAGATCACCGACAAGATGCCGGCCGAGTACTACGCCGGAGTCGGAAAGGACCAGTACATCAAGGCCCTCGATGCGGAGAAGGCGATGTACACCCCCGACGGCATGATGCCGGCGGACGGCCCGCAGACAGTGCTCAACGTCTTGAGCGCCTTCGACCCCAGCGTCAAGGGCCACACCATCGACCTGAGCAAGACGTACACCACGGAGTTCGCCAAGAACGCCTCCTGAGACCGCGATATGCGCGCAACCGATATGCCCCCGATCGGATACGCGCGCAATGGCGCCGGGTCGGTTTCGTTGCCGATCCGGCGCCACTGCGATTCGTCCGACCGATGAATGTCAATTCACGCGGGCAGCCGGTACGGTAATGGCCTCGTGGGGATCGGGCTTACCGCACGGATGGCGGAAACGAATTGCTGATGGCGGCCGGTGACGAGATCAGGCGCATCGGCGCCGCCGCATTCCTGCCCGCCTCCGTCGTGTTCGCCGTCGCCGCCACGGCCTGGTTCGCGCTCAACCAGCAAGGACCGTACGGCCCGCCCGCTCTGGGGTGGGTCGGCCCGCCGGCGACCCTGGCGCTGGCAGCGATGGCGCTGCGCCGTAGCGCGGTGTCACCCCGGCTGCCGGCCGCCGCCCGGCGATTCTGGAACCAGCTCACGGTGGCGGCCACAGTGGCGGCCGTGGGTACGGTCGTCCAGGCCGCCTATGCCGTTACCGGTCCCGTCTCGGACGCGACCAGGGTGTCGCCACTGGCCAGGTTCTGTTTCGTCGGCGCGGTGCTGTACGCCCTGTGGGCCGTGCTGCGGGTGCCGGCCGCGGCGCGGGCCCGCGGCGAATGGGTACGAATGTCGCTGGACTGCTCGACCGTGGTGCTCGGTGCGGCCATCTTCATGTGGTACGTGGGCGTCGGGCCGCTGTTGGCCGGCTCCGGTCGGAATGTCGCCTGGGTATCCCTGGCCGTCGGCGTCATCTGCCTCGTCGGCGTGGCGGCGGTCTGCAAGGTCGTACTGGTCGGGGGTGGGCCGGTGGACGTGGGCGCGCTGCGCCTGCTCGGCGTCGGCCTGTTCGTCGGCGGCGTCAGCGCCGGCACCGCGACCCTGATCGCGAGTCAACCGCACCTCGTGCCCGGCCAGATCTCGGTGCCCTACATCTCGGTGCTCATCGTCCTCGCCGCGGAGCGCCAGCAGCGGGCGTTGACCGCCGACCGGCCGGCGAACCGCCCCCGGTTCTCGCCCAGGGTCAGCCCCCTGCCGTACGCGGCCGTCGCCGCCACCGACGTGCTACTGGTCCTGGCGATGACGGGCCGCGTCGACGACCGTCGGTACGTGGTCGTCGGCGGCGTCATCACCATCACAGCCCTCGTCGTCGTCCGCCAACTGGTCGCGTTCTCCGACAACGCCCGGCTGGTGGACCGGCTGCGGCAGCAGGAGGATCGGCTGCGTCACCAGGCCTCCCACGACGCGCTCACCCGGCTGGCCAACCGGGCGTACTTCGCCGAGCGCGTCGAGGCCGCGCTCAGCGCTGGGACCGGGTCGGGTGGTGACCTGACCGTGCTGCTCATTGACCTCGACGACTTCAAGACCGTCAACGACACGCTGGGGCACAGCGTCGGTGACCGGCTGCTGGCGGTCGTCGCCGAGCGGGTCCGCGGGTGCGTCCGTCCCGACGACACCGTGGCGCGTCTCGGCGGTGACGAGTTCGCGGTGCTGCTGTGGCAGGCGTGGCCGGCGACTGTCGACGCCGTCGCCGAGGGCATCCTCGCGAGCCTGCGTCAGCCGGTCGTCGTCGACAGCTACGAGCTGCTCGTACAGGCCAGCATCGGAGTTACCGGAGCGTGTCCGGGCGACGACCCCGAGGCGTTACTGCGTAAGGCCGACATCGCGATGTATGCCGCCAAGGAGGGCGGTAAGGACAACTTCGCGCGTTACGTGCCTGGAATGGGCGCCAGCATCCTCGAGCACGCCCAACTCGGTGCGCAGCTACGCCAGGCGCTAGACGGCGGCCAACTGCGCCTGCTCTACCAACCGGTGGTCCGGCTCTCCGACGCCCGGATCATCGGCATGGAGGCGCTGGTGCGGTGGCGGCACCCCAGCCGCGGTGAGGTCTCACCCGCCGACTTCATCCCCACCGCGGAGCGGACCGGCCTCATCGTGCCCCTCGGCCGCTGGGTGCTGCGTGAGGCGTGCCGGCAGAAGGCAGCGTGGCGAGAGGCCTACGGCGACGACTCGCCGGCCACCGTCGGCGTCAACGTGTCCGGCCGGCAGTTGCAGGATCCGGGCTTCGCCGACGAGGTCGCCGACGCCGTCCACGAGGCCGGCCTGGAACCGCACAACCTCGTACTGGAGGTGACCGAGAACGCCGTCCTCACCGGCGGCCAGGCTTTCGACACGATGCACGCGCTGCGCGCCTTCGGGGTGCGCCTCGCGCTCGACGACTTCGGCACCGGCCAGTCGTCGCTCGGCCTCATCCGTACCTGCCCGGTGCACATTCTCAAGCTCGACAGGTCGTTCGTCATGGACTGCGGCACCGACCCTCGGGCGCAGCGGGCCGAGCAGCAGGTGGCGGTCGCGTCAGCGGTCCTCCACATGGCCGACGACCTCGGCCTCGACGCCGTGGCCGAGGGCATCGAAAACCAGGAGCAGGCCGACCGGATGTGCGCGCTGGGCTACCGGCTGGGCCAGGGCTACCACCTGGTCCGCCCGCTGCCCGCCGACGAGGTCGCCGGCTTGCTGGCCCTGGCGGTGGTCGCTCCGTGATCGCTGGCGTCAGTCTTCGTCGACCACGGTGCCGAGCACGGAACTCTCGTCCGGCCGGTGCGGAAGTACCGTGCTCAGGTACGACGCCAGCGCGGTCTCCGTGCCCACGTCACGCCCGGCAGTCTCCGACAGGTACCAGCGGTGATCGAGGAGCTGGTGGTACAGCTCGGGGGGTTCGAGCTTGCCGCGCAGCTCGGCTGGGATCGCGGTCACGACCGGCTCGAACGCCTCGGTCACCCAGCGGTGCGCGGCGATCTGTTCGTCGTGGGTGTCGAGGCGGTGTGCGGCGCGGAATGTGTCGAGGTCGTTGAGCAGCCGGCGGGCCTGGTTCTCCTCGGCGTCCAGGCCGGTCAGGCGCAACAGACGGCGGGTGTGGTGCCCGGCGTCGACAACCTTGGGCCGCACCACGTACCGTTCGCCACCGTCCACGAGCGACACCGACAGCTCGGCCACGTCGAAGCCGAGCTCGTTGAGCCGACGCATCCGGTGCTCCAGCTCGTGCCGCGAGCCGCGCTCGACCACCTGCTCGTGGGTCAGCTCGTGCCACAGGCGCCCGTACCGGGTGACCACCTCCTCGCACACCACGTACGGGTCGATCGACGGGTGAAGGTGGCCGCCCGCCTCCAGGTCGAGCGTCTCCCCGAAGATGTTCACGCGGGCCAGTTCCAGGTCTTCGCCGCGCTGCCCGGGTGACAGCCGGGGATGCAGCACACCGGTCTCCGCGTCGACCAGATAGGCGGCGAAGGCACCCGCGTCCCGCCGGAAGAGGGTGTTGGACAGCGAGCAGTCACCCCAGAAGAAGCCGTGCAGGTGCAGGCGTACCAGCAGGACGGCCAGCGCGTCGAGCAACCGGTTGAGGGTGTCGGGCCGCAGCGTGCCGGAGAACAGCGCGCGGTACGGCAGTGAGAACCGCAGGTGCCTGGTGAGAAGCGCCGCGTCGAGGGGCTCCCCGTCTCCCGCCCTGCGATCGGCGACGACGCCGACCGCCTCCACCGACGGTGCGTCCAGCCGCTCCAGGGTGCGCAGCAGGTCGTACTCGCGTTCGGCCACCCGCTGGGGGATCTCCTTGACCGCGTACACCAGGTCATTGATGCGAACGAATCGCACCACGTGGCGCGAGATGCCCTGCGGCAGCGTGACCAGCCGGTCCACCGGCCACTGTTCCAGCGGGACCTCCCACGGCAGGTCGAGCAGGGACGGGTCGGCCATCACGGCGGTTACGCGCACGATTGAAGAGCATGCCGGGATGGGCCAGACTTTGGCGAGTCCGGTCGTGTCTTTCCTTCGTTGTGCGCCGGTTTAGAGCGTAGGGATGCCGGGAAGCTCCACGCCTCGCCGGACATCCCACCCGAGAAGCAGGTGAGCCATGAAGCGGACCACTATGGGCGTCGTCGGGGCGGTGGCGGCCGGAGTTGTCGCCAACCGGATCCTGTCGGCGCGCCGACGCAACCTCTGGCCGATGGCCACCGTCGCCCAGGACCGCAGAAGACCGCGTTGGCACGTCGTCACGATCAACCGCCCGCCGGAGGAGGTCGCACCCGGCGGCAGGCTTCCGGAACCGATCGCGAAGCTCGGCGACGAGGTGGAGGTCCAGGTCAACCGCGCGGTCGGAAACCGGGGCACCGCATTGGCGGCCCGGCTGCGCCGTGAGCCGACCGGTGTCATCGGCGCCGTCGAACGGGTCGCCGGCACCGACCCGCGTCAGAGGGTTCGGATCGCGCTGCGCGAGTCGAAGCAACTCCTCGAGACCGGAGAGATCCTTCAGCCCGAGAAGCCGGGCACGGTGAAACGTACGCTCACCGGCCTGCCGGTGGACTTCGCTGTCAGCCGGGCGCGTGGGGAGGGGCGGTTGTGAAGGCACTCTGCTGGGAAGGCGTCAACGAGGTGGCGGTCGAGGAGGTTCCCGATCCGCAGCTCCTCAACAAGCAGGACATGATCATCAAGGTGCGGCTGAGTTCGGTCTGCGGTTCGGACCTGCACCAGCTCAACGGGTACATCCCCACGATGCGCGCGGGCGACGTGATCGGCCACGAGTTCCTCGGCGAGGTCGTGGAGACCGGATCGGAGGTCCGCCGGCACAACGTCGGTGACCGGGTGGTCGTGTGCTCGATCATCGCGTGCGGCCGCTGCTGGTTCTGCGAGCAGGGGCTCTTCTCCAACTGCGACAACAGCAACACCAACCCCGGCATCCCGGAGATGATGTGGGGCCAGAGCCCCGCCGGCATCTTCGGGTACTCGCATGCCATGGGCGGCTTCCGGGGCAGCCACGCCGAGTACACCCGGGTGCCGTTCGCCGACTACACGGCCATCACCGTGCCGGACGGGGTCGACGACATGACGGCCCTGTTCGCCTCCGACTCCGCGCCGACCGGCTGGATGGGCGCCGACATGGGCGAGGTCAAGCAGGGCGACGTGGTGGCCGTCTGGGGCGCGGGCGCGGTCGGCCAGATGGCCGCCCAGTCCGCGATGCTGAAGGGCGCCGAGCGGGTCATCGTCATCGACCGGTTCGACTACCGGCTGGACATGGCAGCCCACCACCTCGGCGTCGAGACCCTCAACTACGAGGAGACCGACATCGACGCCGAGCTACGCGAACGCAGCGACGGGCGCGGCCCGGACGTGTGCATCGAGGCGGTCGGGCTGGAGTCGCACACCCCTAACCCGGCGGTGTACCGCTGGGAACAGCTCAAGCAGCAGACCCGCATCCTGGAGACGGACCGGCCGCACTCACTGCGGCAGGCGGTGCTGTCCTGCCGCAAGGGAGGAATGGTCTACGTGCTGGGCGTCTTCGTCGGGCTGATCGACAACTTCCCGATGGGCGCCCTGTTGAACAAGGGCCTGACGATGCGCGGGGCGCAGCAGCACGGCGAGCGCTACATCCCGATGCTGCTGGAGCGGATGGCGCGCGGCGAGTTCAAGACGGCCCACCTGGCGACGCACCCGATGCCGCTCAGCGAGGGTGCGCGCGGCTACGACCTGTTCAAGAACAAGAAGGACGGCTGCGTACGGGCGGTGTTCCAGCCGAACGGCGACGGTCGGGTCACCACAAGGTGAGCGAGCGCACGAAGATCGCGGCGATATCGTCCTCCGTCGCCGGCCGGGGCGCGGTCGCCAGCAGCCGCTGCTGCTTCATGGTGCCGGCGACCAGGCCGTCCACGTCGGACTCACGGTAGCCGACCGCGCCGATACCGTTCGGGATCCCGATGTCGCGCATCAGCGCGGTCAGCGCGGCCGGCAGCAGTTCAGCGGATTCGTCGGCCCGCTTGTCGGCCCGCACCCCGGGCGCGAGCAGTTCGGCGGCTTTCACATGGCGATCGGGGCACGCGGAGAACGTGAAGCGGAACGCCTCTGGCGCGGTGAGCGCGACGGCCATCCCGTGCGGCACCAGCGGCTCCCCGTCCGGGTAGCCCTCGGGGTGGTAGTCGCGTACGCCGCCGGCGATGGGGTACGCGTTGGCGTGTGGAATGTGCACGCCGGCGTTGCCGAAGCCCATGCCGGCGAACGTCGCGGCGAGCGCCATGTCGGTACGCGCCCGCACGTCGTCACCGTCGGCCACGGCGGCCCGCAACGATCGGGCGAGCAACTCGAGCGCCTTCTCCGACCACATGTCGGCGACCGGATTCGCGCCGCAGTACGGCACCCGCTGCTCCGGCGTCTTGCGCTCGAAGGCCGTATAGGGCATCGCCGTGTAGCTCTCCAGCGCATGGCAGAGGATGTCCATGCCGCACGCGGCCGTGACGTTCGCCGGCTGGGTCATCGTGAGCAGCGGATCGACGACCGCGAGCGTGGGCCGCAGGCGGGCGTGGCTGATGCCGGTCTTCACCTTGAGGTCGAGAACGTCGAGGACGCAGATGGTGGTGCTCTCCGACCCGGTGCCGGTCGTGGTCGGAACGGCGACAAGCGGCTTGAGCGGCTGCGACGGAGCCCGTCCGCCGCCCACGGGTGCGTTGACGTAGTCCATCAACTCGCCCGGGTTCGTCGTGAGCAGGTTGACCGCCTTGGCCGTGTCGATGCTGGACCCGCCGCCGACGGCGACGAACGCGTCCCAGGGTCCCGTCGAGCGCGCCGATTCGATGGCGTACTCGAGCGAGGCGTCGGTCGGCTCCACGTGGGCTTCGCTGAAGACGTGCGCCTCGATGCCGTACCCGCGGATGGCGTCGGCGACCCGCTGCGGTGAGCCGGTCGCCGCGACGCCGGCGTCGGTGATGACGAGGACCCGGCCTACCCCGTACCGGCTGAGGTCGAAGCCGATCTCGTCGGCGGCGCCGGCGCCGAACTTGAGGTCCGGGGCGCCGTACGTGAACACGGTCTCCGCGGTCATGACTCTCCTTCCAGTGCTCGTAGGGCCTTGCGGATCTCGTCCGGTACGGCGACCGGCCGGCGGGACTCCGCGTCGACGTACACGTGCACGAAGCGCCCGACGGCGGCTGGCTGCTCCGAGCGTTGTCCGAACAGTGCCAGCCGGTAGACGACGCTCGACGTGCCCAGCCGCTCCAACCCGATCCCCGCGGTCACCACCTCGGGGAAGCGCATTTCGGAGAAGTACCGGCAGGAGGTCTCGACCACGACCCCGATCGCCGGCAGTCGCCGGATGTCGGTGCCGGCAGCCTCGATGAGCCAGCCGTTGACCGCCGTGTCGAACATCAGATAGTGGACCACGTTGTTGACGTGACCGTAGACGTCGTCGTCCGACCACCGGGTGGGGAGGTCGCGTAAGACGGGGAAGTCCGCGCGGCGCAGTCGGCGCGGATCGCCGTCACCCTGATCCATTCCCGCAGCTTAGATCGTTCATGATCAGGGAGAGTTTGCGGTGTCATGGCACCGCAAACTCTCCCTGATCATGAAAAGGGGAGTGGTCAGAGTACGAACGAGTCCGTCCACAGTTGACGGGACCGTCCCGACAGCGCGTCGAGCAGGGCCACCGCCTGACCGTCGGTCAGCGACGCGACGAAGTCGATGATCGCCCGTCCGCGGGCCATCGCGGTCAGCTCCGCCCGCCTGGGAGCCGCGATCAGGCCGAGGGTCGTCGGGTTGTCCACCAGGCCTGCCATCTCCGCCTCGGCCAGCTCCACGAGGTCGTGCACCCGCACCGGCAGCCGCGCCATCTCGTCCGGGTCGACGAGCCAGTCGTGGAGCGCCTCCACCAGCGTCGTGATCAGCCTGGCCTGGCCGCGCTGGTGCAGGGCCAGGTCGGGCCGTGCCAGCACGAACCGGTGATGGACGAACTTGAGGACCTGTACCTCGTGCCACTGGGCCCGCCGCAGCAGTACGTGGCCCGAACGCACGGGGGGATCGGGCCGCACCTCGATCGCGTCGATGAGCCGGCGGGTCCAGCGCGCCGAGAAGCGCGTCACGCTCTGCTCCGCCTCGATCGATCCGTCGAACGGCGCGGCCAGCAGCCCGTCGACGAGTTCGTGGCGTACGTGCTCGACCGCCGCGCCGAACGCGTCGTCGTCTGAGATCCAGCTGTCCTTGCGGTGTAGGTCCCGGCGTAGCCGCTCGACCGAGCGCCCCGGCCGGCGGGCGGTCGCGGCGAGGGTCTCGGGCGACAGCGCCCGCAGTTGGTCGGCGTCGCGTTGCCAGGCCATCAGCTCGGTGGCGACCGATCCCTGCTGGAGCACGCCCACCCGGTGGAAGTCCTCCACGTCGTGGATGGCGTACGCGATGTCGTCGGCGGTGTCCATGACCGACGCCTCGACCGTCTGCTGCCAGTCGGCCAGCCGGCCGGCGAACGGCTCGCGAGCCTGCCGCAGGTCGCCCAGCTCTGTCACGTACGCCCCGAACTTGGCCGACCCTCTGGTCGGGTCGCCCGGTGGCGCCGCAGCTCCGCGCGGCGGGGGATCGAGGTGGCGGACGTGCGGCTGCGGGTACGTGTGGCGCGTCCACGGGTACTTGAGCATCGCCGCGCGGACGGCGGCGGTGAGATCCAGCCCGATCGTCTCGCCGCGGATCTCGGT
This sequence comes from Dactylosporangium sp., assembly GCA_025965915.1. Taxonomy (GTDB): domain Bacteria; phylum Actinomycetota; class Actinomycetes; order Mycobacteriales; family Micromonosporaceae; genus Planosporangium. The sequence goes on from JAOPWA010000527.1 coordinate 23,551, forward strand.
GCTGGTGACGATCCGGTACGACTGTGCATTGCCCTCGAACCCGTCGGGCAGAGCGAACCGCTGCCGGGCGATGGCGTCGAGAACCCGCTCGCCGAGGTGGCCGAACGGCGGGTGCCCGAGGTCGTGGGCCAGCGCCGCGGCTTCGACGACGTCCGCGTCGCAGCCGCCGAGCTTGTCCAGAAGATCACGGTACTGGGGGTCGCCGTTCAGCCGCTCCGCGATCGACCGGGCCACCTGCGCCACCTTCAGGCTGTGCGTGAGCCGGTTGTGGACCAGCAGGCCCGACCCGCCCGGACTGATCACCTGGGTGACGCCGCCGAGCCGCGCGAAGTACGGCGAACTGACGATGCGGTCCCGGTCGACGCGGTAGGGACTCGCGGCGAGGTCTCCCGGCGCCATCGCGCCCCCGCCGAACAGGCGCCAGGCGCGCTGCTCAGCCTGCGCATCCATCATCCGACCTTAGTCGATCGCGGACCACGCGGTCCGACGGCGCGGCGTGAGCCGGGCCACCTCGCGGCGGTTCTACCAGGCATCCCGCTCTACCAGGGCAGCCCGCGCAGATCCACCACCCCGTCGGGCCACTCGGTCACGGGGCGCCGCCCGGGCATGACCATCGTGGGGGAGTTGGTCTCCCGTACGGTCCGTTCGTCTTTCATGTCCAGGTACCGCACGGCGTTGGAGGCGCGGGTGAAGCCGGCGCGGCGGTAGAAGCCGACGACGCGCTCACCGCACTGCAGGAACCCGAAGTCGGCGGCGAACTCGGTGCTCAACCGGGCGCGCAGTTCGTTGATCAGCCGGGCTCCGAGGCCGCGGCCCTGTAGGTCAGGGGCGACGGCCACCTCGCCCACGCCCGCGATGAGAGACTCGGAGCCGCCGACCCCGACCACACGGCGCTCGACGGCCAGGTGCGCCACCGGCCTGCCGGACCCGTCGGCCAGCCACAGCCGGGCTTCCTTGCGGGCGAGGGCCCAGGACCGCAGGCCGGAGAACTCGTCCGGAAACCCCACGAACGCGGCTCTGAGCAGCTCCGCGAGCGCGGAATGGTCCTGCTCGGTCAGTGCCGTCTCCCAGCGGCTGATCACATTCACACCGCGAACCCTACGTGGTCACCCACCGATCGTGAGATCGATTTCGGCGACGACCGGGTAGTGGTCGGAGGCAGTCTCGGACTCGCCGCCGGAGATGACGCGGTAGGTCTTCACCAGACGCGCTACGGGCTGGGTGCCGAGGATGTAGTCCAGCCGCATCCGCGAGAACTCGTGGCCGCCGCCGTGCTTGGTAGGCGCGGTGTAGTCCAAGGCGGCGGGCTCGCTCCCGGCCTGGCGGTACAGGTCGACGAAGCCGGCGTCGGCGAGAGCCTGTACCGCGCGGGTGTCCACGCCACCTGCCCGCAGCAGGTGACGGGACCGGTAGCGCGGTGGCAGCGCGTGCAGCCGGTCGGCGTGATCGATCCACGGGTCGAGGGAGTTCAGGTCGCCCATGAGTAGCACCATGCGCTGCGGGTCGGCCCGGGTCGCCAGCCACCGCGCCTCCCACAGCCGGCGACCTCCGGAGAACGGGTACAGGTGGGTGCCGATCACCGTGAGCGGCCCCCTGTCGGTGTCCACGGTCACCTCGGCGGCGGCGTGGTGGAACGGGCGCCGGACCCGTCCGGCCGACGTCACCGCCGACCCGTTTCTGACCAGGATGGCGACCGGTTGGCCACCGCACCAGGACCGGGTGAGGAAGGCACGCATGCCGGTCGCTTCGGCCATCCGGCGCATCACGCGTTCTCCGTCGCGCTGGAAGTCCTGAAGCTCCTGCAGGGCCAGCACGTCGGGTCGAAGCTCCGTGATGATCCGGGTGATGGCGTCCAGCCGGCCGCCATGGCCGCCGTTCTTGATGTTGTAGGTCATGGCCGTGAGCGTCATAGGGGCAGTCTCGGCCGTTCCGGGGCTGCGTGAACCTCCGGCCCCCTCGGACAGGCAGGGCCGGAGGTTCACGCGGGGGTGGGGGGGTCAGTTCTTGATCGTGTACGGGTCGCCGTAAACCTTCCACGACAACGGTGGGTTGACGTCGAGGTTTCCGTTCTTGAGGAAGACCCGCTGCTCGGTGTCGACCCGGCTGGTGTCGGCGTGGGCCGCCTCGTGCTTCATGGCGACCGTGCGGGCATCGAGGAACGCGTTGAGTCCCGCCGGCAGCGTGCCACTAGGCGATCGCCTGCCACCAGCCGTCCACCGGCGGCGGTTCGTCGACGTTGACGCGCTCGCCCGGCCGGGGGACGGCCAGCCTGATGCCACGCGCCTTCGCCTCGCGCCACAACCGGTCGACCGGTTCGCTCCAGTCGTGGAACGCGAGGTTGAAGGTGCCCCAGTGCAACGGGATGAGCAGCTCTCCGCGCAGGTCGAGGTGGGCGGTGGCGCCGTCTTCGGGGGTCATGTGGATGTCCGGCCAGGCGCTGCCGTATGCCCCGATCTGGATGAGCGTGACGTCAAAGGGGCCGTGCGCGGCGCCGATGGCGGCGTAGCCGTCGAAGTAGCCGGAGTCTCCGCTGTAGAAGACCCGCCGGGTCGGGCCGGCGAGCGCCCATGACGCCCAGAGAGTGTTGTCGCGGGAGAACGCCCGCCCGGAGAAGTGGCGGGCGGCGGTCGCGGTGAGGCGGAGGCCCGCGATGGAGGCGGTCTGATCCCAGTCCAGCTCGATGAGTCGGGCCGGCGGAACACCCCAGCGGTCGAGGTGCGCGCCGACGCCGAGGGGGACCACGAACGGCGCGGACTGGGTGCGCATCAGCGCGCGGACCGTGGCCATGTCGAGGTGGTCGTAGTGGTCGTGGGAAATGACGATCGCGTCCACCTGCGGAAGCCGGTCCAGCGGCACCGGTGGTGGGTGCAGCCGGCGGGGCCCCACCCGCGACGAGGGCGAGCAGCGCACACTCCACACCGGATCGAACAGGACGCGCCGGCCTTCGATCTCGACAAGGGCGGAGGAGTGGCCGTACCAGATCACGTGCAGCCCATCGGCGGGCGCCGTTTCCGCGTCGTCCGGGGTGACCAGGGGCACCTCGCCGGACGGCTTCCGCTTGTGCCGGTCGGTCAGCAGTTCTCGCAGCGTCTGCCATTTCGATCCGGGTGGCATCACGTGGGCCGGCACCGGGTTGCGGAAGGCGCCGTCGCGAAACTGCGGCGATTGCCGTACACGGGCGCCCCGCACGCCGGCCGGCGGCGCTCCGAGCGAGTCCCGGACGTCGCGCAGTGCCCAGGCGGCGGCGGTGACGGCGATCGCGGCGGTCGCCAGGCGGCCCGTCCAGCGCCAACGCGTCAGCGCCGTCGCGGGCGTCGTGCCCGCGCCGGCGGCCCGGCTGTCACGCCCTGTCTCGCCCATGTCGCGTCCACCTTCCGTCGGTACGACAGGAACGAGTCAGTGTGGCGGTTAGGGTCGCCGGGGCGCCAGCGGCATGCAATGGAAGTGACGGCCGCCGCTACCGCGTTGGCCGGTCACGGCGCTTCAGTCGGATCAGGACGCCGACGGGCTGGGAGTGTCGCTCGGCGCTGGAGCGGGCGTCGCCCCGGCTGACTGGCCGGCGCCGGGCAGTGCGCTGCCCTTGACGAATTCGTCCCACGGCAGATCCCACGCCGTCCAGCCGTTGCCCTGGCCGAGGTGCAGCTCGGTCCCCCTGACGATCACCGGATCGCCCACCTTGACCCAGTTGTAGATCCACTGGCCGTTGTCGAGGGCGACGTTGACGCAGCCGTGTGACACGTTGGTATGGCCCTGATCGGCGACGGACCACGGAGCGGCGTGGATGAACTGCCCGTCCCAGCTCAGCCTTTCGGCAAACTGCACGTCGGTGCGGTAGCCATCTTTCGAGTTGACCGGCGTGCCGTAGGTCGACGAGTCGAACGTGGTCTTGTCCAGCTTCTCCATGATCGTCATGGTGCCGGAGAAGGAGGGGTGTTCCGGCCTACCGAGACTGACCGGCATCGTCTTGGCCACCTGGCCATCCTGCTTGGCGGTCAACTGCTTGCTCGCGTTGTCGACCTCGATGACCCGCTTCACCGTATCGATTGCCGCGTCGATCGTGATGTCCTGCTGGCCGTACCGGCCGCCACCGACCGGAAGCCCGCCGAGCGCGAGCCGCCCGTGGATCTTGGTGCCGGGTTGCCAGAAGTCCTTCGGCCGGTACTCGACCTGGGTGTTGCTGTCCCAGTGCCAGACGCCCGGTTGTGCCGGCTCGCTGCTGATGAACAGTCGGCGCTCGACGCCGGCGCGGTCGGCCGGCGCCACGCCGCCCTGCTTGAACTCGATCACGATCGGCATGGCCTGCCCGTAGGTCGCGTGGTCGGCCATGTACAGGTGGGAGTCCATGCGGTTGCCCGGGCGCCCCATCGTCGTGAACTTCGTCGTCCGGGTGACGCTTTTGCCCGCTGCCGAGCGGGCGGTGACCGTCGCCGTGTACGAGGTCGCGTAGTCCAGCGGGTCGTCGGGCACCCAGGAGCTCGCGTCGTCGCGCAGCTTGCCGGTGACCCGCTTGCCCTTGTCGTCGGCGAGGTCGACGGCGACCAGCGTGTCGCCGCCGCCCTGGAGTCCCACCTCCACCGAGGCGGGGACGGCGGTGGCGTTGTCCGCGGGGTTGACGTTCAGGGTCGGACCCGACGCGGCACCCGACCTGCTCGGGTTGACGAACCTGGTGCCGGCCCCGCCGCAACCGGCCAGGCCGAGCACGGCGACGAGCCCCGCAACCACTACAGCGCGCCGTTGTCGTCTCATGATCTCCTCGTCCGCATCGCAAGCCCCATCTTGTTTAGCAGGTAAAACCCAAGATCTGGGGGTCAGCTGCGCTTCCGGCGGAAGGAGCGGCCGGGAAATGGCTGAAAGTACCGGTAGGAAGCCGAAAGTACCGCTAGAAGATGGTGTATCCGCCGTCGATGACGAGGACCGATCCGGTCATGAAGGCGGACGCGTCGCTGGCGAGGTAGACCACGCTCGGCGCGATCTCCTCCGGTGTCGCGTACCGCTTCATGGGGACGTCCTCGATCCAGTGCTGGCGGAACTCGGGACGGTCGACCGGGGCCATCTCGGTCTTGACGTAACCGGGCGCGAGCGCGTTGACGCGGATACCCAGCGGGGCCCACTCCGCCGCGAGGGATTTCGTGAGCTGATGCACGGCGGCCTTGGACGCGTTGTACCCCGGCTGCCACTGGGGTCGGTTGACGATCTGCCCGGAGATCGAACCGATGTTGATGATGTTCCCGCCGCCGTTGGCGGCCATGTACGTGCCGAATGCCTGGCAGCAGTTCCAGACGCCGGTGACGTTGACGTCGATGACCTCCTGCCACTCGGTGTCGGTGACCTCCAGAGCCGGCCGGTGTACGCAGGTGCCGGCGTTGTTGACGAGGACGTCGACGCCGCCCATCTCCGCGACGATCTCCTCGACCACCCGGTCGACGTCCGGCCGGCGGGCGACATCGGCGCGGAAGCCCCGGGCCCGGACGCCTCGAGCCTTGAGTTCGTCGAGAACCTCGTCCGTCTTGACCGTGTCCCGGGCGAGGATCGCGACGCTCGCACCGGCCTGGCCCAGCGCGAGCGCGAAGGAGCGCCCGAGCCCCCGGTTTCCACCGGTCACGACGGCCACGCGATCAGACAGGCTGAATGCGTCCAACACCGACATCTTGTCTCCTCCGGTTACGACGGGAGTCCGGTGCTCCCGGATGGAAGTCAGTGTGCGGCCTGATCTGGATCGTGAGGGACCGGTGCTCATGCCGATCGTCGGCGTGAGCACCGTCGAGCCGTTGGGGTGGGCGCCGTCGAGCAGTTGGGGGCAGCCCCGGCTACGGGGTCACTGGGAGGGCTGCGGCACCTGGCAGTTGATCTTCGGGTTGACGCCGAGGTAGTTCAACGGTCCGGCAATGATCGTGACCGCGGTGGTGCCCGCTTTGGCGCAGTTGTCGTTGGAGCTGCTGAAGTATCCGCGCTGACCGGCCGCTACGACTCCAATGATCAGCCAGATGAGGACGATTACTCCGCCTATACCTCCGGTGCGCACCGCTGCCTCCCAGGTCGCGAGATCCAGATGTGGAGCCGCCGGCGGTCATGGGTACCCGCCAGCAAGCGGCACGTTGATACCCATTGGTCGTCGATGTCTAAACGATTGTCGCAGCGCTGGATGTGAGTACAGCTCACGTATGCGGATGTCATTGATTGTGACTACCGTCGGTGATGGGTGCCCGGTACCGAGGTCAGCCAGGAGCGCGATGGGTCGGACACGTCGGCTGCGGCCTCGTCTGGGCCGTCCCCCGTCTGCGGAGCTGGTGCGCAGCGGCCGCGAGTTCGGGCTGCGCACGGCGAAGACCACCCTGGCCGCGGTCCTGTCGTACGTGGTGGCCGAGCGCCTCGGGACCAGTCCGCAGCCGGTACTCGCGCCGTTGACCGCGCTGCTGGTGGTTCAACTGACCATGTACGAGACCGTCGAGCACGGCCTCGAGCGGGTCCTGAGCGTCGTCTCCGGGGTGCTGGTCGCTCTCGGGGTGGCGACCTTCGTCGGGCTGACCTGGTGGAGCCTGGGCGCGATCATCGCCGTGTCGCTCGTGGTCGGCGAGCTGGTGCGGCTGGGGCCGCATCTGCTCGAGGTTCCGATCACCGCGATGCTGGTGCTCGCCGTCGGCGGCGCCGAGACGGCGGCGCTCGGGCGGGTGTCCGAGACGCTCATCGGCGCCGCCGCCGGCATCCTGGTCAACGCCGTGATAGCACCACCGCTGTATGTTCGCCCGGCCAGCGAGGCGATCGGCGAGCTCGCCGACCGGATGGCGTGTTTCCTGCGGGGGCTTGCGGCGCAGCTTCGCTCCGGGTGGTCACGGGCCGCGGCCGAGCACTGGCTCAACGAGGCGCGTGCGCTGGGCGCGGAGGTGCAGCGCGCCGACCAGTTGGTGGCGCGCGCCGAGCAGAGCGCCCGGCTCAACCCACGCGGCGCCATCGCACGGGAGGCCCAGCCCCGGTTGCGTACCGCACTCACCGGCCTTGAACACTCCTACGTGTCGCTGCGCCACCTGACGCGGGCACTGTACGACCACACCTCCGTGGCCGGGGGCGACGACGACACGGACGCGTACGGACCGGAGGCGCGGGCCGTCCTCGCCGACATACTCGAGTGCGCCGCCGAGGCGCTGGGCAGTGTCATCACGATCGCGTGCGGTACCGGCTCCGCCGAGGCCGCGCGGCAGCGGGTCGAGGCGCACCTGTCGCAGCTGCACCGGCTTCGCCACCGGCTCAGCGAGCTGCTGCTGGTCGATCCGCACACCGACCAGGGGGCGTGGCAGCAGCACGGCGCGCTGCTCGCGGCGATCGACCGGGTACGCGTGGAAGTGGAGGCCGCCGTCCGGCCGCCGCGGGCGCCCTGGCGGTCTCCCCTTGGTGTCGCGCGCCAGCGGCAGGCGGTGCGGCGGGTCATGGACGCCGCGTCGCAGGCGGCGGTCGACCTGCGGCCGATGCTGCCGACCGCGCGAATCGGCTACAGCGCCTACTGGCGCAGGCCGCTCCGGGGATGGGTGCTCAGGCAGCGCGACGATGCCGGCAGCGCCGGCAACGGCCGCCGCCGGCACCACCGCGTCCGCCGGGCGGTCGAACGACTTCCCGGCCGGCGTCGCCGTTGATCGTCATCATGCAAATACTTGCACGGCCGTAGATTACTCTTGCCGTCATGACACGACGACTCGCTGAGGTCGCTACGTACGCCGGGGTGAGCGAGGCGACGGTGAGCCGGGTCCTCAACGGCAAGCCTGGAATCTCGGAGGCGACGCGTAACGCCGTGCTCACCGCGCTGGACGTGCTCGGCTACGAGCGACCGAGCAAGCTGCGCGGTCAACGCGCCAGGCTGGTCGGGCTGGTCCTGCCTGAGTTGCAGAACCCGATCTTCCCGGCCTTCGCCGAGGTCGTCGCCGGTGCCCTCGCCAAGCGCGGGTTCACCCCGGTGCTGTGTACGCGCACCGCGGACGGTGTCGCGGAGGGCGACTACGTCGACATGCTGCTCGACCAGCATGTCTCCGGAATCATCTTCTCCGGCGGCAACTACGCGCAGGGCGCTGCCGAGCACGGGCACTACCACCAGCTGCGCGAGCGCGGCCTGCCGGTGGTGCTGGTCAACGCGGCCGTGGAGGACCTCGGGTTCGCGAGGGTCTGTGTGGATGACGGCCATGCCGTGGACCAGGCGTACCAGCATCTGAGCTCGCTGGGGCACGTGCGGATCGGTCTGGTCCTCGGGCCTGCCGACCATGCGCCGTCCAACCGCAAACTCGCCGCATTCAAGGAGGTCAGCCAGCAGTCGGGGGAGGATCTCGTCGAGCGCGGCATCTTCTCGATGGAGGGCGGTCGGGCCGCCGCGTCTCGCCTGCTCGCCAACGGCGCCACCGGGCTGATCTGCGCCAGCGATGTGCTCGCGCTCGGGAGCATCCGTGCCGCCCGGCGGCTGGGCCTCGCGGTTCCCGGCGACGTGTCGGTCGTCGGCTTCGACGACTCGCCGTTCATGACGTGTACAGATCCGCCGCTGACCACGGTGCGCCAGCCGATAGAGGCGATGGGCCGGGCGGCGGTGGCGCTGCTGGTCAGCCAGATCGCCGGGCATGAGGTGCCAACCGACGAGATGTTCTTCGAGCCCGAGTTGGTGGTGCGCGGCTCGACCGGCGCGGTGCAGGCCGACCGCGCCGCGCAGCCGGTCGCATAGCGGCGACCGGGTCGCGTGGCGCCGTATTTGCCATCAATGCCCGCCAACCTCGGATCATGCTGGTCAACTTCTTGCAAGAATCGGTAGACTTCTTTACGTAAGGGTGAACGGCAGCGCCCGGTACGTCCGGCTGACGTTCACCGTCGACACCGGTTGGCCCTAACGTTTGAAGCATGACCACCCCGACCAGCCGCGAGATCCACCTGGCAGCCCGCCCCACCGGCTGGCCCACGTCCGACAATTTTCGGCTCGTGGAGGTGCCGGTGCCCCAACCCGGCCCCGGCCAGGCGGTCGTGCGGAACCTGGTCATGTCCGTCGACCCGTACATGCGGGGGCGCATGAACGACGTGAAATCCTACGTCCCGCCGTTCCGCCTCGGGGAGGCACTCGACGGCGGGGCGGTCGGCGAGGTGGTGGCCTCGGCGAGCCCTGATCTCGCCGTCGGTGACATGGTCGTCCACGGGCTCGGCTGGCGGGAGTACGCGCTGCTCGACGCGGCGAAGGCGCGCAAGGTCGACACCGCCGTCGCACCGCCCTCGGCCTACCTCGGGGCGCTCGGTACGGTCGGGCTCACCGCGTATGTCGGACTGCTCGACATCGCCGCGATGAAGCCGAGCGACACCGTCTTCGTCTCCGGCGCCGCCGGCGCGGTGGGCAGCATCGTGGGACAGATCGCGAAACTGCGCGGATCCCCCCGGGTCATCGGCAGCGCCGGGTCGGCCGCCAAGGTCGAGTACCTCACCGGCACCCTCGGCTTCGACGCGGCGTTCAACTATCGGGACGGGTCCGTGTACGAGCAGCTCAAGGCGGCCGCGCCGGACGGTGTCGACGTGTACTTCGACAACGTCGGCGGCGACCACCTCGAGGCGGCGATCTCGTCGCTGAACCCGTTCGGGCGGGCCGCGCTGTGCGGGGCGATCTCGCAGTACAACCTCGAGGAGGCGTCCCCGGGGCCGCGCAACCTCTGGCTGGCCATCGGTAATCGGCTGACGCTGCGCGGGTTCATCGTCAGCGACCACGCCAACCGGATGCCGGACTTCCTGGCCGAAGCCGGAGCCTGGCTACGGGAGGGCCGGCTGCGCGTCGACGAGACGCTCGTCGAGGGCATCGAGAACGCCCCGGAAGCGTTCCTCGGCATGCTCCGCGGGGCGAACCTCGGCAAGATGCTCGTCCGGCTCTCCTGAGCGAGCCGTTGACGTGCCGCCGGTCGTGCCGCCAGCGTGCAGCGCCGCGATCACCTCCGGCGCAAGATCCGCGTCATCGTGGCGGGATCTCAACGAACAGTGGCGTTCATGCCACTGTCTTCTGATCACGTGAGCCGCGATGCTCGTTGTCATGTCCGTTGTAGCCATGTCCGCTGTGCTTTCCGTGCCGCCGGCCGATCCGGCCCGCGCCGCCGCCCACTTCGCCGGCCGGCTGTCCTTCGAAGCTGACGTCTCCGATGTCCATGCCGACCTGGAAGCCGGCGTCGCCGGTCTGGTCGTCGTCGACTCCCGCAGCGATCTCGCGTGGAGGCAGGGTCATCTGCCCGGCGCTGTTCACCTGCCTACCGCCGAGATCGCCGCGCGGGCTTCGGCGCTTGTTCCGGCCGGCGCCGTCGTGGTCACGTACTGCTGGGGGCCCGGCTGTAACGGCGCGACCCGCGCCGCGCTGGAGTTCGCCAGGCTCGGCTTCCCGGTCAAGGAGATGATCGGCGGGTACGAATACTGGGCCCGCGAGGGTTTCCCGGTACAGACGGCCGACGGCCTGCGGGTGCGACCAGTCGACGACCTGACCGCGCTGGAACGGGCCGGCGCGGCGTGTGGGTGCTGACACCGGCCCGGGCCGACCGGCCCGGGCCGCTCCCACGACAGCACCCATGGCTCGGGTCAGTAGCGGAACCTGCCCACAACCTGCTGCATGTGCGTCGACATCTCGGCCAGGTGCTGCGCGGCCGCGTTGGCTTCGCTGACGCCGGCTGCGGCGACCTGCACCGCGGCCGCCAGGCCGGACGCGCCCTCGGCGACCTGGTCGCCGGCGCTGGCGGCCTCGTGGACGCTGCGGCTCATTTCAGCCGTGGTCGCCGTCTGCTCCTCCACCGCCGAGGCGATCATCGTCTGGAAGTCGTTGACCTTACCGATGATCTCGGCGATCTCGGCGATCGCCGTAACCGCGCTCGTGGTGTCGCCCTGGATCGTCTCGATCCGCCGGCTGATGTCCTCGGTGGCACGGGCGGTCTCCTGCGCCAGATCCTTGACCTCGCTCGCGACGACGGCGAACCCCTTGCCGGCGTCACCGGCCCGCGCCGCCTCGATGGTGGCGTTGAGCGCGAGCAGGTTCGTCTGCTCCGCGATGGCGGTGATCACCTTGATCACGTTACCGATCTCGGTGGAGGACTCGCCCAGCCGCTCGACCACGGCGTTGGTCGAGTTTGCGACCGTCACCGCCCTGCCGGCCACGTCGACCGCCTGGTTGACGTTCTGGCTGATCTCGCGGATCGACTGGCCCATCTCCTCGGCGCCGGCCGCGACGGTGGTCACGCTGCGAGAGGTCTCATCGCTGGAACGTGAGACGACGGCGGCGCGTTCGGCGGCGTCGCCGATGCCGTCGTTGATGCGAGCGCTGGTGACCGAGAGTTCTTCGGAGGAGGCGGCGACCGACCCGGCCGCATCGTTCATCGCCTGCACCGTCTCGCGCAGGCTCCCGGTGGCCGTGCCCAGGGCGTCGGCCATCTGGCCGACCTCGTCGCGCTGGAGCACCACGGCACTCTGGGTGAGGTCGCCGTCGGCGACCGCGCGTAGAACATGGGCGACCCGCCGCATCGGCACGACCACCAGACGCCCGACGTAAATCGCCAGTACCAGGGCGATCACCAGGCCGACGCCGATCAGAACCAGCACGTCGCGCTGTGCGTTGCGGACCGTGGCATCGAACCCCTTGGCGGCGATGAGCGCCTTGCTGGCCCGGTCGATCTCGGCCTGCACCAGCGTCTCGTACACCTTGCGCAGGTCGCGGTTGGGCCCGTACGCGGCCTTGACTGCCTCGGCTCTCTTGCCGCTCTCGAAGAGGGCGAACTCGGCTTTCACCGCGTCGAACCAGCCGTCGATCTTGGGTTGGATCTCGTTCACCTTGGCGACCTCGGCCGGCGTGCTGCCGGCCTTGCGGGCCTGCTCCAGGGCGGCGTCGGCGACGGGCTGGCGGCTCAGGAACTCGGCCTTGAACTTGGCGTCACCGGCCATCAGGTAGCCGCGTTCGTCGGTCGAGGCGGCCTTCGCCGCCAAGGCCGCGTTCTCGAGGCCCATGATATACGGAACCTCGTGACCGACCTCCTGCCGGCGGTAGTCGCGCAGGTCACCGATGCGTACCAGCGCGAGGCCGCCGACCAGGATCGAGAGGACGATGCCGACGGCCGTGGCCGTCAGGATCTTCGTCCTGATCCGCCGGTCGGCGAACCAGTTCAGCGGCCCGCGCCGCTCCCGCCGTGGTACGTCCCCGGTGCTCACGTGTGACGCCATGTCCTCAGGTCTCCTTCGCGTGAGGTGGCGCCACAGCCTGGCCCACCCGGCACTAGCGCCGGGCATGTCGGCCGGGCGCCCCGGTTCTTGATGAGAATTTCGGCCGAATGTCGGGCTTCGATGGCGGATTGTGATGTTCGGAACGTTTGTCATTTTTGGGCGTCGGGTACGCAGCGGCAACGGCGAAAGCCGTCACTGACGTTGCTCGACTGGTAAGCGCTCGTCCCTGGCACCGGCGCGCACCTACAACCGACGCCGACAGGGGGTGGTCAATGACGTTCTCCCAGTACCTGGCAAGCCGGCGCGCTCTCCTGCTGGCTCAGACCTTGGAACACGCAAATATCGTGCTGATGTCAGTCGCGTTGGCGACCGTCATCGGAGTCCTGATCGGCATTGCCACATATCGTCATCGGCGGGCGCGGGCTATCGCGGTCGCGATCGCCGCGGCGATTCTGACCATCCCGTCGTTCGCGCTGCTCGGCCTGATGATCGCCCCGTTGGGGCTGGGCTATGTGCCCGCCCTGGTGGCGCTGAGCCTGTACGCGTTGCTGCCGATCATCCGTAACACGGTCGTCGGCTTGACCGGGATTGATCCGGCGCTCGCCGAAGCCGCCCGGGGTATCGGCATGAGCCGGCTACGGTCCCTGGCTACCGTGGAGTTGCCGCTCGCCTGGCCGGTCATCCTGATCGACGACAAGCCGTTCTTCCCCATCTACAACCCGGCGCTCACGGTCAACGGCGCGACCGCGGCCAGGTACCCCGGCCTCGTGAAGCTACTCGACCCGATCACCGCCAAGCTCGACGACGCCACCCTGCGCAGACTCAACGAGCAGGTCGACGTCAAGGGCGAACTGGCGTCCACGGTCGCCGCCGACTGGATGAGGCAACAGGGCTTCATCGGCTGAGACCCGAGGACAACTGGTCGACGGCGGCACCGCCGATCCGTTGTCATCACGCCCCAGGTCGACGTCCCGGCCGCCGGGCCGGCCGTCCCGCGCCGGCCGGAGTGAGCCGGGACCGTTTGGCGTCGATGAACTCCCGCAGCCGGTCCAACGGCCAGGTGTTGATGACGTCGTCGGGGGTCAGCCAGCCCCGCTGCGCGGTTCCCACCCCGTATCGCAGGAACTCCAGATGTCCGACGGCGTGCGCGTCGGTGTTGATCGCGAACTTCACGCCGTGGCGCTTGGCGCGCAGGATCAGGTCGTCGGGGAGGTCCAGCCGGTCCGGGAAGCTGTTGACCTCCAAAGCTGTGCCCGTACCCGCGGCGGCCTCGAACACGGCGTCGAAGTCGGCGTTGACGGGCGGGCGCTGGTTGATCCGTCGGGTCGTCGGGTGGCCGATGATGTTCACGTACGGGTTCTCGCAGGCGCGTACCAGCCGGCGGGTCATCGCCTTCCGTGGCTGGCCGAAGCGCGAGTGAATCGAGGCGACGCGGATGTCGAACCCGGCGAGGAACTCCTCGTCCCAGTCGACGTCGCCGTCCGGGTCGATGTTGAGCTCCGTACCGTGCAGCAGCTCCAGGTCCACCGTGTCGGCGAGCATGCGCAGCCGCTCGCGCTGAGCGAGCATCTTGTCGTCGGTCATGCGCTGCATCGGCAGGTTCTTGGCGTGGTCGGTGACGGCGTAGTAGTGGTAGCCCCGCCGGGCCGCGGCGGTCAGCATGTCCACCAGCGACGATGTGCCGTCGGTGAGGTCGGTGTGGGTGTGCAGGTCGCCCTGGATGTCGGCGATCGTGACCAGGTCCGGCAGCCGGCCGGTGCGGGCCGCCTCGACTTCGCCCCGGTCCTCGCGCAGCGTCGGCGCGATCCACGCCAGGCCCAGCTTCGCGTACACCGCTTCTTCGGTCTCGGACACCACGAGGGAATCGTCGGCGACGCGGAAGAGCCCGTACTCCGACAGCTTCAGCCCCTTGCGCACCGCGATCTCGCGTACCCGGATGTTGTGGTCCTTGGATCCGGTGAAGTACTGCAGCGCCGCGCCCCAGGACTGCGGCGGCACGACGCGCAGGTCAACCTGCAGGCCGGTCGTGGTGCGTACCGACGTCTTGGTCGGGCCGTGCGCGATGACCTCCCTGACGAGGGGGAGGTGGGTGAACGCGTCCATCAACGGGCCGGACTCGGTCGACGCGGCGAGCACGTCCACGTCGCCGACCGTCTCGCACATCCGGCGCAGCGACCCCGCGTAGACGCAGGTCAGGCAGCTCGGCTCGGCGGACAGCGCGTGGATGATCTCCTCTGCGACGTCCATCGCCTCGCTGAGGAGTACCC
>JAOPWA010000574.1 GCA_025965915.1 Dactylosporangium sp.
GCGTGGCAGCACGGGCAGCTCACGTCGTTGAGGGTTCGCGGCAACCACCTGGCTGGCACCCGAACAGCGCGGATCCGCCAAGGCCGCAAGACCGTCGAGCTGACTCTCGACGCGGGCGAGGAAGTCCATTTCGGACCGAACCTGACCGAACTCGAACGCACGAGTGCCCGATGATGGATTCAGCGGCAGGGTGGCGGTCAGGGGCGACCGCCGCCCGGCGCTCCGTGGCTCAGGCCGCCAACAGGTCGCGCAGCCAGCGCAACTGGATCGGCGGCTGGAACGTCGCACCGCCGTCATGCCCGTTGTACGGCCAGATCCGAAGCTCCTTCGGGCCGGCGTAATGGTTGTACGCGGCGAACACTGTGGACGGTGGGCAGACCGCGTCCATCAGCGCCACCGAATACAGCGCCGGTGCGGTGGCCCGCGCCGCGAAGTGCACGCCGTCGAAGTAGCCCAGCGTCTCGAAGACCTGCTCGATCCGGTCGCGGTTCGTCGCGCAGATATCGGCCAGCTCCTGGTACGGGTGCGCGTCGTTGATCTCGGTGGCCCGCCGGAAATGGGTGAGGAACGGCACGTCGATGAGCGCGGCCCTTACCCGGGCGTGCAGGCCGGCCACCGCCTGCGCGATGCCGCCGCCCTGGCTGGCGCCGGCGACGATGATCCGGGTGGCGTCCACGTCCGGGTGGGCGGCGGCCACGTCCACCGCCTGTACCGCGTCGGTGAACAATCGGCGGTAGTAGTACTGCTCGGGGTCCAGCACGCCGCGGGTCAGCAGGCCGGAATGCTGCGGCGTGTTGCTGCCCGGCAGGTCACAGGTGTCGCCGTCGCCCTGGCCACGGGAGTCCATCACGAGCACCGCATACCCGGCCGACGGCCACAGTAGCCACTCGTGTGGGCGGCCCCGGCCGCCGCCGTAGCCGATGAACTGCACGACGCATGGCAGCGGCCCGGCCACATCCGCGGGCGTAAGGAACCAGCCGGCCACCCGCTCTCCGCCGTAGCCGCTGAACCGCACGTCGTGAACGTGCACCCGGGGCAGCAGCGCGTCGTATGGGGTGTACTCCGGCGCCGGGTCGTGCTGCGCCGCGGCGGACAGCGTCGCGCGCCAGAACGCGTCGAAGTCGTCTGGCTCGACGAGTTCCGGGCGATACAAGCGCAGCTGGTCGATGGGTAGGTCGAACATGGCCATGGGGGTGCCCCTCTCGTTCAGGCGGGCGACGCGGCGGGGTGCAGGTCCACGGCGACAACGTCAACCAGCGCGTCGGTGCTGCCGCCGAAGTCGACCAACAGCTCACCGGTAGCCGCGAGTGAAATGTTCGGGTACGCGCGTCGGTAGCCCGGCCCACTGCCTCAGCCCTTGTTGGCGCCGAGGGTCAGGCCGGTGACGAAGTGCCGTTGTAGAGCCAGATAGATGACCAGGGTCGGGATCACCGTGATGGTGGCCCCGGCCGCGATCAGGTTGTAGTCGAGCAGGAACTGCCCCTGGAGGTTGTTGATCCCGGTGGTGACCGGCAGTTCGTCGCCGCGGTGGATGAACAGCAGCGGCCAGAAGAAGTCGTTGTACAGCCAGATCACCTCCAGCGTGGCGAGGGCGGCCAGTGCCGGCCGGGTCAGCGGCAGGATGATGCGGGTGTACTGTCGCCAGACGCTCGCGCCGTCCACGAGCGCCGCCTCGGTCAGCTCGCCCGGCAGCGCCTTCATGTAGTTGCTGAGCACGAACGTGCAGAAGCCCATCTGGAAGGCCACCTCGACGGCGATGACGGCGTAGTACGTGTCGAGCAGGCTGCCGGACGCGCTGATCGAGTACGGCAGCGGCGTGTGCTTGAACATCTCGAACAGCGGCGCGGCGAGCACCTGCGGCGGCAGCATGTTGCCGGCGGTGAACATGATCAGCAGCGTCAGGTTGAACTTCCAGGTGAACCGGCTGACCGCGAACGCCATCATCGAGGCGAGTACGAGGGTGAGCAGCACCGACGGCACGGCCATGATCACCGAGTTGCCGAAGTACCTGCCCATGCCGCCCTGCGTCCAGGCGGTGGTGAAGTTGTCGAGGTTGAGCGGCCCGTGCAGGCTCCAGTAGCCGTACCGGTCCGTCACCGCCTTCGGGCGCAGCGCGGTGTAGAGGGTCCACAGCAGCGGCACCAGCCACATCACGGCCATGACGATGAGGAACAGGTGGACGCCGTAGTGCCGGCGGCCTGGCGTCGCTGTCACCGTCATCAGTGAGCCCTCCGGAAGGTGCGGACCAGGTAGTAGACGATCGGGCCGAGCGAGATGGCCAGCAGGATCACCGCGAGGGCCGAGCCGACGCCGAGCACCTGGCCCTCGCCGGTGAGGTTCTGGATGACCAGGACGCTGAGCAGTTCCAGCCCGTTGGTGCCGCGGTTGATCACGTACACGATGTCGAAGGCCCGCAGCGCCTCGATGACCGTGATGACCACGATCACGATGTTGATCGGCCGCATCGCCGGGAACACCACCCGGAAGAACGTCTGCCGGGCGTCGGCGCCGTCGATCGCGGCGGCCTCCCGCAGACTCGGGTCGATGCCCTTGAGACCGGCCAGGTACAGCACCATGATGTAGCCGGCGTGCCGCCAGGTGGTCGCCACCAGGGCGGCCCACAGGTTGACGCCGGAGTCGCCGAACCAGTCGGTGGCGCCGGGCGTGCCGGCGGTGCCGAGCAGGTTGTTGAGCAGGCCCTCGTTGCGGGCGTAGACCAGTTGCCAGATGATGCCGACCATGACCATCGACAGCATCACGGGGGCGAAGAAGATGCTCTGGTAGAGCCGGGTGCCGCGGATCTTCTGGTCGAGCAGCACCGCGAGCAGCAGGCCGATCGGGGTGGCCACCAGCGCGAGGAAGACCAGCCAGATGACGTTGTGCCAGATGGCCGGCCAGAACGGCGGGTAGTCCCGCACGGCGTACGAGTAGTTGCCCAGGCCGGCCGGCCGGATGTCGGACAGGTTCAGCCCGTTCCACCGGGTGAACGACAGCCCGACCGACAGCAGCGTGGGTATCCACACGAGCACCGCCTGGATGAGCGTCGGTACGCCCACCATCAGGCCGAGCACGAGCCGGTCCGACCCCGACAGCCGCCGCACCCGCCGTGACCGCACCCGGGGTACGGTCACGGCGGCCGGCGCGGCGGCCGCCGACGGCACGGTTGTCTGCGTCATGGCGCCCATCGGCTCACTGCGCCGCCGCGTACAGGGTCTTGGCCTGCGCCTCGAGGTTGCGGGTGTCGATGGTGCCGTCCTTGAGGAAGCCCTGCAGGGCAGGGATCATGACGTTGTTCGCCATCGAGGGCAGGGCGTCGCGGTCGAAGAACTGGCTGATGTACTTCGCGTTCGCGATCGCCTCGGCCCCCTTCTTGTTGAGGGCGCTGAACGACGACGTGTTCGCGTCCTTGGCGGTCTGCAGGTTCGAGGAGTCCTTGGCCGCGTACGCGTCCTGGCCGGCGCCGCTGCCGAAGAAGGCCAGCATGTCCTTGGCCGCCTTGTTGCTCCCGCCCTTCTTCGACAGCACGAAACCGTCGATCGGCGCCTCGATGGCGTCGGTGCCCTCGACCGCGATGGCCGGGAACGGGAAGAAGTCGAGGTCGGCGAGGACATCCTTGTCGGTGATGTCCTGGGCCACGAACGAGCCGATCAGGTACATCCCCGCCCTCTTGTCCGTCAGGGACTTGGTCGCCTCCTGCCAGGTGGCGCCGAGGGCGGCCGGGTCCTGGTGCGGCAGCAGCGCCTTCCAGTTGTCGAAGACGTCCTTGACCTTCTTCTGGTCCCAGGACTCCTAGTGCGCGCAGAGGTAGACGTGGACGTGGTAGCCGTTGGTGCGCATGTTCAGGTAGTCGAACGTGCCCATCGCCGGCCAGCCGTCCTTGTCGGCGAAGGCGATCGGGATCAGGCCGTCCTTCTTCATCTGGGCGCACAGCGCGAGCAACGCGTCGAAGGTCGCCGGAGTCTGGTAGCCCTTCGCCGCCCAGACGCTCTTGCGGTAGAAGAGGCCCCACGGGTAGTTGTAGTTCGGCACGAGGTACTTCTTGCCGTCGTCGCCCGTGGACGCCTTGGCGATGCCCTCGGAGAAGTTGCCGCCGATCTTCTGCCACACGTCGTCGACCGGCGCGAGCAGGCCCTTGCCGGCGTAGTAGCGCATCCGGTAGCCGGCGAACCAGGTGACCACGTCCTGCGGGCTGCCCTGGAGGTACGAGCTGATGTTGTCGACCAGTTGGGCGCGCGGCATCACGTTGGCGTTCACGGTCGCGCCGGACTTCTGCTTGTACGCGTCGACCATCGCCTGGATGGCGCTCTTCGGGACCGGGTCGGACAGGCCGGAACCGATCGAGGTCGTCTTGCTGTCCGTGCCTCCCGACGGGGAGCCGCCGCTACATGCCGCGAGCAGCGGCGCGGTGGCGAGCGCGGCGGCGGTGCCGCCGATTCCCTTCAGGACGGTGCGCCGGTTGGGTCGGAAGCCGGACGAGACGGTGGACGGTGTCGACTGGTGCAGTGCCATGGGAATCTCCAGTCAGGTGTGGGGGGTGACCGCTTGGGGCCCGGCGTCCCGCCGAACCCGGCTGGCGTCGCCGTCGGCGCGGTTTGCGACGGCGGATCGGAGCCGGTGTCGGATCGGGACGGCGGGGTCGGATCGGGACGGTTGGGTCGGAAACAATGTCGGATCAAGGTGCATCGCGGCGAATGCCACGCGAGGGTGCTGTGGCGAGCAGGTGTTGCGGCCGGGCCGCCCGGGCCGCGACCGCGGCGCTCGTCCGGCGCCGGCTGAGCCGTCGCCGATCGCGCGTCCCGGTCGCGTCTGCATGTCGACCTAGCCCACCCGCCGTAGGCGGACGAGCGCGCTGGCGTGGTCGCCCGGTGGCAGGTCGAGGGACAGGCCGGAGTGCAGCAGCACGGCGCCCGGGTACGTCACGCCGGTGTCCCGGTCCCGGTACACCGCCTCCGGGCGCACCGCGACCAGCCGCAACGGCGGCGGGCGGTGGCCGTACGGGCGGGTGGGGCACCAGGCGAACACCACGTGCTCGTCGGCGTGGACGTACTCCACCCCGGTCAGCGTGCCGTCACCGCGCAGCCGGTACGGCGTACCGTGCTGGACGACCGGCCGGACGCGCTTGTACGCGCCCACCAACTCGGCGGCCTCCTTCAGTTCCTCCTCGGTCCACACTGTGAGGTCACCGCCGATGCCCAGGGCGCCGGCCATGGCGACGTGGAACCGGAAGCGCAGCGGGGTGCGCCGGGCGGTGGCCAGGTTCGGGCTGTCGGTGACCCAGGCGCCCATGACCTGTGCCGGGTAGAGCTGGCTGAACCCGTGCTGGATGCCGATCCGGTCGACCGGGTCGGTGTTGTCCGACGTCCACACCTGGTCCGTGCGGGCCAGGATGCCCAGGTCGGCGCGCCCGCCGCCGCCGGCGCACGCCTCGATGCGCAGGCCCGGGTGGTCGGTCCGCAGCCGGTCCATGATCCGGTAGACCGCCCGGGTGTGATCGATCCACAACCGGTCGGGATCAGTGTGGCCGGGCCACCCGGCCTCGGTGAACGGGCGGTTGGCGTCCCACTTGAGGAAGTCGATGTCGTGCTCGGCCACCAGCCGGTCGAGCCACGCGTGGGTCCACTCGGCGGCATCCGGTCGGGCGAGGTTGAGCACCAGTTGGTGGCGCATCTCGGTGCGGTCGCGGTTGGCCATGTGCAGCACCCAGTCCGGGTGTGCCCGGTAGAGGTCGCTGTCGGGGTTGACCATCTCCGGCTCCACCCACAGCCCGAAGCGCATGCCGAGTCGGCGCACCTCCGCTACGAGCGGGCGTAGCCCAGCGGGGAAGCGTTCCCGGTTGGGCACCCAGTCGCCGAGGCCGACGTGCTCGCTGCTGCGGGCGCCGAACCAGCCGTCGTCCATCACGAACAGCTCGACGCCGAGGCTCGCAGCGCGGGCCGCCAGGGCCATCTGGCCGGCTTCGTCGACGTCGAACCCGGTCGCCTCCCAGGAGTTGTAGAGCACCGGTCGCGTCTCGTCCGGATGGGACAGCACGTGCCGCCGGACGTATCCGTGCCAGGCGCGGCTGGCGGCCCCGAACCCGCCTGCCGTGTAGAGGCCGGCGAACACCGGGGTGTCCAGCGCCTCGCCGGGCGCCAGTGACCAGGTGAGTCCCTCGTGGCCGAAGCCGCCCGTCCAGGTGAGCCGGCCGACCGGATCGCGGTGCAGGGTGACCCGCCAGCTACCGCTCCAGGCGAGCGCGGTGCTCCACACCTCGCCGTGTTCCTCGCCGGCCATGCCGTCGTCGAGGGCCAGCCAGGGATTGGCGTGGTGGCTGGTCATGCCACGGCGGCTGGTGAGGACCGTCTCGGCCACGGGTACGCCGGTGCGCCGGAGCTGGAACTCGCTGTTCCAGCCGCCGACGAGGTGGCTCAGCCGGTAGTCCGTCCGGTGCGGTGCCGCCCAGGCCGCGGAGTCGCAGCGCAGCACCGTGACCGCGGCCCGGTCGTCGCGGTTCTCGACGGTCGTCCACCGCTCGACCACGTCGCTGTCGGCGTGTACCCGGTAGTGCAGGGTCACGCGCAACGGGTAGTGCCGGTCGTGCAGGTGGATGCGCAGGTGCCCGCCGTCGACGTCGTGGTCGGCGTACCGCCACTGGACACCGCGGGTGCCGTCGGCGAAGCGCACGAGCAGGCTGGGCGGCCCGAAGCGGGCGCCGCCCTCCGCCGCCAGTTCGTCCGCGCCGGCCACCGCCTCGAAACTGCTCGCCGCCGGTGACGTGAGCTCGGCCAGTTCCACCGCCTGGGCGAGCGTCAGCACGGCTCCCCAGTGGACGTGCCGCACGCTGTCGTCCTCGGCGAGCCGCACGGCGTACGCCGTGGTCGGGCCACGCAGCAGCCACAGGCGGCGATCGGGGTCGAACAGCACGTCGGGCATCAAGGTCCCTCGGGTTTGGCGTCGGCTGACCGGT
This sequence comes from Dactylosporangium sp., assembly GCA_025965915.1. Lineage (GTDB taxonomy): Bacteria > Actinomycetota > Actinomycetes > Mycobacteriales > Micromonosporaceae > Planosporangium. The sequence continues at coordinate 6,947 of JAOPWA010000574.1, forward strand.
GAGTGCCGCCGAGCGTAGGACCGTCGTCGCATCGAAATCAATACTTGACGAAGTTAATTATTGAATCTAAATTTCGGCCATGTTTCCCGAGAGCGGCACGGGTTCGCTCGCTGCGGCGCCGGCGGCGACGGCGGTGTTCACGGCGGTACTGACCGAAGGTCCACTGAGCCGGGTCAGCCTCGCGCGCCGGCTCGGGCTCTCCTCGGCCGCCGTCACCAAGGCCGCGCGCCCGCTCATCGACATGGGTTACCTGCACGAGCTGGCCGCGACCGAGCGGACCGGGCCGGGCGCCGGACGCCCGGCCAGTCCGCTGGCCGTCCGGGCGGATCGCGAGTTCTTCGTCGGAGTGAAGATCACTGCCGACGAGCTGATCGGTGTGGTCTGCGACCTCCGCGCGGGTGTCCGGGCCGCGGCCCACCGGCGGCTGACTGACCCCGACGTCGAGGCCGTCCTCACCGAGCTCGGTCGGCTCGTCGACGAGCTGCTCGACGGCCCCGGCGACTACCGGTCGCGCACCCGCCGGCTGGGGCTCGCCGTCTCCGGCGACGTGGACCGCACCACCGGCCTGGTCCGTTACTCGCCGTTCCTGCACTGGCACAACGTTGCGCTGAGCCAACGGGCGGCCCGGATCACCGGACTCGCCGTCACGGTGGAGAACGACGTGAAGGCGCTGACGGCCGCCGAGCACTGGTTCGGTG
>JAOPWA010000575.1 GCA_025965915.1 Dactylosporangium sp.
CGGAGCAGCCTGCGGCGGTTTGAGACCTCCCCCTGCAGGGCGATCCCGGAGGGCCCCACCTCCATCACCGGTGCAGCACCGCGACCAACGGCACGATCTTCTACATCGCAACCCCCAGTCGCGCTCGTGGCACACGAATCTCCACGTCCTTATCACGGTCACTCATGGGCAGGAGCCGCAGCAGCGTGAAGGTGTTCGTCACAGCCAGGTAGGCCAGGCGCAGCAGCACGACAGCTCATGATGTCGCCAGTCCGCCCTCTATATGAACGGCGCAGGTGCGAGCGGTATGACCGCAAACAGCCCGGGATCGACGATCAAGCTCGTGACCTGCGCGGATGATTTATCGGCACCCGCAGTGTCGGCGGATGACGAGACATCCCGACTGGAATGCCGAAGGAGCCCCGCTCATGACCGCCGTTCCCACCCCGCCCACCGCCATCCCACTGGAGGAGATCGAGCGCCGCATCGCCGGCGTACGGCGGCGGGCGGCTGCCGAGGGGCTCGGCGCGGTCCTGTCCTACGCCGACTGCTGGCGGGCGGCCAACGTGCGCTACTTCACCGACTTCCGCCCCGTCGACGGGGTGCACGACATCGCGCTGGCACTGCTCGTTCTGCCTCTCGACGGCGAGCCCGTGCTGCACGTCGGTGACGGGACCCTCGACTACGCGCGTGAGGTGTCGACGTTCCGCGTCGAGACCTTCGCCTCACTCGACCAGACCCTCAAGGAACTGGTGTCCAACCAAGGGGCTGAGCCGGTCGGCCTGGCCGGACACGGTCTGATCCCGGCGCACCTGCGCGACCGTTGCGCGGCGGCCCTCGACGGCACGCCGATCATACCCACGTCGGCAGTCGCCCTAGAGAAGGCGCGCAAGTCGGCGTGGGAGATCGGCCAGCTTCGCGAGGCCGCCCGCATCACCGACCTCGCCATGGACGCCATCCGGACGACACTCGAAGAGAACGGCCCGATGTCCGAACGCGACATGGCACGCGTGGCCGACATCGCGATGATCGAAGCCGGCGCCGACGGACCCGCCTACCTGTCGATGGTGCAGTCCGGCCCGCGGGCCGCGTTCAGCCTGGCCCTGCCCACCAACCGCGTCGTACGCCCCGGTGAGATGGTAATGACCGACATCGGCGCGCGGTTCGGCAACTACGTGGCCGACGGCGGCCGTGGCTTCGCCTACGGGCCCGTCACGCAGCAGCAGCGCGACATCATCGACACTGCAGCCGACGCCGTCGAGGTGGGGCTGCAGACCGCCCGCGCCGGGATCACCGCCGACGAGCTCAACAAGGTCATGCAGGCCGTACTGGTCGAGCGGGGCTACGCGCCGTACTCTGGCGAGGCCATGGGGCGCGGCACCGGTCACGGCACGGGGATGGACCCGGAGGAAGAGCTGCCGTGGATCGGCCCGGGCAACGAGACCGTGCTCGAGGAGGACATGGTCTTCACGCTCAAGGCGACGATCAACGTCCCCGAGGTGGGCGGCCTGCGAACCGAGCGGATCGTACGGGTCCACCGGGACGGCGTGGAGCCGCTGTACCAGTTCACCATGCGCAACTTCTGGTGAGCCGGCCAATTCGCTAAGTGTGTCGAGTAAGGACTGTGATGACGGGGCTCCATCCGGATCGCCTGCTGCCAACAGGCACGAGTGCGCGCGCGATCGCACGCGAGCTGTACGACGCGGTCCGCGCGCTGCCCCTGTTCTGCCCCCACACGCACATCGACCCGTGGGTCCTGGCGGAGGACCGCCCCTTCCAGGACCCATACCAGCTGTTCGTGGGATCGGACCACTACGTCCTGCGCATCCTGATGTCGCAGGGATTCTCGCCGGCGCAGCTCGGCCTGGCCGGGCGCAACGGTGGTGCGGCCGCGTCGCCGCGTGAGGCGTGGCGCGCCTTCGCCGCCAACTGGCACCTGTTCCGGGGCACGCCGACGCGAATGTGGATCGAGCAGCAGCTGGTCGAGGTCTTCGGCGTGGAGACCCCGCTCGGCCCCGACACCGCCGACGAGCTGTTCGACAGCCTCAGCGCCACGCTGGCCACGCCTGAGTTCCGGCCGCAGGCGCTGTTCCGCCGCTTCGGCGTGGAGTTCCTCGCCACCACCGACGCGCCGCACCAGCCGCTGACGGCCCACGAGAAGCTGCAGAACGACGACTGGCGTGGCCCGGTCGTGCCGACCTTCCGGCCGGACGCGGTGGTCGACCTGGACAAGCCGGAGTGGCTGAAGTCGGTGCAGCAGCTCGGCGAGGTCTGCGCGACCGACACGTCGACCTTCGACGGGTATCTCGACGCCCTGCGCGCCCGGCGTCAGGACTTCATCCGGCTGGGGGCGACGGCGACCGATCACGGCCCGGTGCATCCGTACGCGGCCCGCGCCGCCGACAGCGTCGTGCGCGACCTGTACCGCCGGCGCCTTCAAGGGCCGGTCAGCCAGGACGAGGCCGAGCTCTTCCGGTCGCACATGCTCATGGAGCTCGCGCAGATGAGCGTGGAAGACGGCCTCGTGATGCAGCTGCACCCGGGGTCGACCCGTAACCACGACCGCGCCATGTTCCGCGACTACGGGCCGGACATCGGCGCCGACATCCCGCACCCGGTGAACTTCGTGCACGGCCTCGAGGAGCTGCTGAACGCCTACGGCCACGCCGCCGGCTTCACCCTCGTGGTC
>JAOPWA010000259.1 GCA_025965915.1 Dactylosporangium sp.
ACCGGACGGAAACGATCAACCGGCTGGCGAGGGGCTCGAACGATACGCGGAGTAGCCGACGGCCGTGACCAGAAGACGCACCAGCGGCAGCGGTCCAGCCGACCCCGGCTCCGGCTGGCGAACACGACGCACGGTCATCGCGAACCCCGGTACAGCACAACGATCCTTGCCCGCCAGCCCTCCCCGAGGGCCACTCCCACAAACGCCAGAGCCCTTGTGAAATAAGGGAACCAGACCGTGCCGAGCGTGCGGCGTCGACGGTGAGGGGTCCGCGTGTACGGGTGGCCGCGGGATCCGCCGCGGGTGGCCGGTCCGCACCGCCACCGCGCCGGCGGTGAGGAGTACACGCGGGCGTGGGAGCCGGCCGGTGAGAACGGGTGAGCACGACCGGGTGGTGTCCGGCCGGCGAGGGCGGAGCAGTCGACCGTACCCAAAATCACTGGCTGTGACGCGTCGGGGGAGCTATTGTCCGCCGGGTGGTTGAGGTACGTCAGGCGACTCCCGAGGACGCCCCCGAGCTGGTCCGACTACGGGCCCTGATGCTCGCTTCCATCGGCGGGGAAGAGCCGGCGGACGGGCCCTGGCGGGAGACCACGCTAGGCACGTTGCGTACCCGGCTGGCCGAACCGGACGGATCGCTGGCCGTCTTCGTCGTCGACTCACCGGACCAGCCGGGAACCCTTGCCGCGTGCGTGGTGGGTGTCATCGAAAGCCGGCTGGGGTCGCCCGACAACTCCGCCGGAGAAATGGGCTACGTATTCAGCGTCGCGACCGACCCCGACCACCGACGGCGGGGATACTCGCGAGCGTGCATGCAGCGGTTGCTCGCCTGGTACCAGCAGCGGGACGTCACCACGGTGGACCTGAAGGCCTCGGCGGAAGGGGAGCCGCTCTACCGCTCCCTCGGCTTCGTGCGCACCCGCGATCCGGCGATGCGGCTGATACTCCCCCCGCGTGGGCGCGTGAAGCGATGAGACTGACCGAGCCGGCGCGATCCATCGCGGCATGCGTGACCGAGTGCGTCTCGGCAGCCCGCGCGCGCGACCGGGAGGAGTTCCAGCAGTCGGCAGCGCGGCTGGCCGCACTGAACCCGGAGCAGGTCGGCGTGGTGCTGGGCGCGGTCGTGAGATCCCTGCTGGAGGACGTGCACCCCGACGGGCTGTCGGGCGACGACGTGCAGGCCGTCCTCGAACGCTGTGTACGCTCCGCTGCCGGCTGGCTTCCGGAGGTCGACCCGAACGTCCTGGTGGCGCTGCTGATCGGCGCGCTCGGCGTCCACCAGCCCGAGGGCGAGGCGCCTCCACCCGGTGCGACGGACGTAGCCCGGCACGCCCCGCTGCTGGTCGCCGACCTGCTCGCGCTGTCCCGACGCGGACTCGCCGGCTATCTGGACGCCGCGTTCGCGGAAATCGCGCGGGCCGAGACGATCGAGATGCCTTGAGGCCGGTACGCCTTGAGGCCGGTATGCCTTGAGATCGCGGTAGCACCTCGGTACTAGCTCCAATGTCCGGCGAGAACGAGCCCGGCGTACCAGTCGGTACGGCTCCTGTTCGGGGCATGGGCGATGGTGTGACGACGGGTGATACGACCTCCGTTCTCGGCACGCCGACCAGGGCAATCTCGCAGCGCGACCCCTGAGGAATCGTCCGGGCTCACCACCCGTCACGCTCCGCAGCGACACCGTCGGCAGCCACCGCACCCGGCCGACCTCGACCCACCGCAGACCTCGGTATCCCGTGTGGACAGTTGGGCTTTGGGGGGCAAAATGCGCGGTATTCCGGGAATCCTGGATGAGATGCGTTCCGTGGCACCACCGCGGCAGGAATCCATTGACGAGCCGACGCGAAAACGTCTGACCGATCTGACCGCCGAGTTACTGGCAGCCCGGGTGGACAGCGCCGCGGAGCTCCAGCGGTACCTGTCGGTCGGTCACCGCGCCGTTTCGATTCCCGAACGACAGGTCGCGGCCGCGATGCGCGGCCGCGCCGTGGTCGTCACCGGCGGAAGCGGCTGTATCGGCACCGTCCTGCTCAGACAGATCAGACGACTGTGCGCGGCCCGCGTGATCAGCGCCGACATCGCCGCACCGCGGCGGCCGGTGCCGGGCGTCGAGTACGTCACCGTGGACGTGCGCTCCACTGCCTCCGTCGAAGGGCTCTTCGCCCGGTACCGGCCGGACATCGTGTTCCACCTGGCCGCCCAGCGCGACCCCGGCCTGGCGGAACGGCACGTGAACTACACGGTCGAGACCAATGTCCTCGGCACCGCCCAGGTTGCCTGGACAGCCGAGCGGAGCGGTGCCCGCCACTTCGTGTACGCCTCGACGGGCAAGGCGTTGCGGCCGTACTCGCGATGCGTGTACACCAGTTCTAAACGGGTCGGCGAGTGGCTGCTGGCCGACGTCGCCCAGCGCGGCCACATGGCCTGCTCCGCGGCGAGGTTCACCCACGTCGTCGACAACTCCATCGTCCTCGACCGCCTGCGCCAGTGGTGCGATGACGGGGAGGTGGTGCGCCTGCACTCCCCCGACACGGTCTTCTACGTCCAGTCGGCGATCGAGTCGGCCCAACTCCTGCTCGCCGGGCTGCTGTCCCCCGCCGACGACGTCCTCCGGCTGTACGCCATTCACGACCTCGGCTGGCCGGTCAGCCTGCTCGACCTCGCGCTCGGCTTCATCTCCTCGAGCCACCGGGTCACGCCGATCTACCTCGCCGGTCACGATCCGGGGTACGAGGAGTCTCCGTACCCCGGCCTGTACGACCCGACGCTGTCCGGTGACGTCAGCCCCCTCCTGAACGCCATCGAGGTACACCAGGTGGAGGAGAGCGGCTGCGTGGGCATCGACTCGGCGGCGATAGCCGCCTGCGACGCACCCGATGTCATCAACCGGCTACCCGAACTGCAACGGTGGTGCCAGGTCGGCGCCGACCGACAGGCTCGACGGGTACTCAACGAGATCGGTTGGGACCTGCTGGTATCGACGGTGCGGGCCACCTCGCCGGTCGTACTCGACCGGGTCGCGCGGCTGACCGAGGACCATCGCCCGACGATGTGCAACGAACACCGGCGTATCGACGACGTGGTCCGCCGCTACGCCCTCGGCGCTCCGGTCTCGAGCATCCGGCCGGTGCGAACCGCGACGACCGCCAAAGTGGTCTAGAGCCGGGTGGGTAGCCCGCGATCCAGTACCCTCACCTGGGTGCCGGCTGGGGCGAGGGTGTCGAACATGCCGAAGAGCAGTCGGGGGTCGACCAGTAGGGCCTCGTGGATGGGGACCGCCACCCGCGGCGCCACGGCGCGCAGAAATTCCACCGCTTCGCTGGTCTTGAGCCACGGCGCCGCCGTGGGTAGGGCGAGCACGTCGATCTGCCGTTCGGGCAGCACCAGCGAGTCGCCCGGGTGGTAGAAGGCACCCTCGTCGACGACGAGGCCGATGTTCGACAGCCGCGGCAGGTCGGGGTGGATGATCCCGTGCTCGCCGCCGAGCACCTCGACCTTCGCACCGCCGAGCGCGAGTACGTCACCGGGGTTCGCGGCATCGGCTTGCAGCCCGAGTTCCCGGACGGCGTCGACAGTGCCGGGATCGGCGATGATCCGGGCATCCGGATTCGCGTCGGCCAGGGCCGGCAGCCGATCGCGGTCGAAATGGTCGTAATGGTGATGGGTGATGAGCACCGCGTCCAGGCCGTCGACCGACTCGAACGACGAGAAGGTACCCGGGTCGATGAGCAGGCGGGCGGAGCCGGTGTCCAGCAGAACGCAGGCGTGGCCGAGATGAGTGATCCGCATGGTTACCCAGTCCATCACCGCCGGCGATGCCCGGGAAAGATCGCCCCGGTATAGACCCATACCCTTGGGGTATGAATGAGCCGTCCGGTACCGATGATCCATGCACGGTCGACGACCTGGAACTGCGGGAACTGCGGTACTTCGTGGCGGTGGCCGAGGAGTTGAACTTCACCCGCGCCGCCGACCGCCTCGGGATGAGCCAGCCACCGTTGTCGCGGGCAATCGCGACGCTGGAGCGTCGACTGGGGGTAGCCCTGCTGACGCGCAGCACCCGGCACGTCACGCTCACCGAAGCGGGCCGGATACTCCTGGAGCAGGCCCGACCGGTGCTGTACGCCGCAACCGCAGCCACCCGCCGTGCCGTTCGCGCCGGCCGGAGCGCACCACGGCTGGTCGTCGCGCTCAAGCCGGGCGCCGACGCCGGCCTGCTGCGCGACATTACCGACCGGTACGCCCGATTCGGGGGCCGGCCGCCCGTACACGTCGCGGTCAGTGGCCCGGGCGAACAACTTCCGATGGTGCGCGACGGTCGCGCGGACGCCGCACTGCTCCGTGGTGCGGTCGATGACCCCGCGGTCGACGTCGAGCCCCTCCTCGCCGAGCCTCGGATGGCTGTTCTTCCGGTCACCCACCGCCACGCGGGAAGCAGTCTGCTGACCCGGGCGGACCTCCACGGCGAACCGGTGCCGGTGTGGCGCGGCGCCAACGCGGCGCAGATCAGCTACCAGTGCGGCCTCGACAGCACGGACGGTCCACATGACACCCGCACGTTGGCGCCCCCGGGCCCGGAGGTCGGCGGCATCACGGAAGTGCTCGAGGTCGTCGCGCTCGGCCAGGCGGTGGCTTTCCTGCCGGCCTCGACCAGCGGACGCTACCCCCGTACCGATGTGGTTCACGTCCCGGTCGCCGACCTCAGTCCGAGCGTCCTCTACGTCGCATGGTCGCGCGCCAGTCGTTCGCGGGCGGTCGCGGCCTTCGTCCAGGCCGCTGTCGAGGCCGCGGCAGCCGACCCCCAGCGCGCGTGATTACCCGGCGACCGGATGGCGGCCGACGGTACAGGTAAGGCATTATCGTCGGCACCTGTCGACCTGACCCAGATCAGCGCCATTTGGGAGAGCCAGCATGACCAAGATCGCGACCTGCGCTTTCCCTCCCACCTACGACGTCGACAAGAGCCTTGAGCTGCACCTGTCGTATATCGACGAAGCGGCCGACAACGGTGCCGACCTCGTGGTGTTCCCGGAGACGAGCCTGCAGGGCTACCCGCCGAACTTCATTGTCGGCGACCCCGAAGGCGCCATCAGGCAGATGTTCGACGTGGCTGAGCCCGTGCCTGGCGGGTCGAGTGTGGAGGCCATCGCCGCCAAGGCCATGGACCGGGGCATCCACGTGATCTACGGGCTCACCGAGGCCGGCGATCGGCCCGGCATCGTCTACAACACGATGGTGTTGACCGGTCCGCAGGGGCTCATCGGCACTTTCCGCAAGGTGCACGTCCCCATCCCCGAGCAGATGGTGTGGCGGCCCGGCAACGACTGGCCCGTCTTCGACACGCCCTTCGGGCGCATCGGCATGTTGATCTGCTACGACAAGTCGTTCCCGGAGTCGTGCCGCGAACTCGCGCTGCGGGGTGCCGACATCTTCGTCATGTCGACCGCTTGGCCGATGATGCCCGGCCACGGAGAGGGCATGGACAACATGTGGGTCCGCCAGTACGACGCGTTCGAGCGCGTCCGGGCGATGGAGAACGGCCGGTGGTTCGTCTCGTCCAACTTCATCGGCGAGTTGGGTGGGTTCCAGTTCTTCGGGATGAGCCAGATCGTCAGCCCGATGGGCGAGGTGGTCGTCACGACCGGAATCGATACGGTCGGACTCGTGTACGGCGACATCGACGTGTTTGCAGGGATGGCGGCGGCTCGGGCGGCGCTGCAAGGCCCCTTCCTCATCCGTGACCGCCGTCCCGACACCTATCTCGCCTTGCGAGGCGACATCCCGACCGCCGTCGACGGCTGAGGCTTGGTGCGCGCTCTGCTGACCCCGAGCGGACTACCCCTCCCCTCTCGTGACAATCGGCCGCCACTGGTCCTCGGCAATGCCGGCACGCCGGCGGTAGTCAGCCAGGTACTCCAGCAGCGCCTTGCCTGTGGGTCGCCGGCCGCCCCGGATGTCGCAGGTGCCGACCTTGCTCTCCTGGATCAGCACATTGGGATCGAGGCTGATCCCGAACAGGTCGTTGGCTGAGTCGCCGGTGGTCAGACCCTCCCGCCCCCAGTGATAGGGCAGCCAGATCTGGTGGATCATCCGGTCATCCACCCGCAGCGGCGCGAGTCGGTCGGTGACCAGTACCTGTGCCTCGATGACCGCCCGCGACGTGATGATGTGTGCCCAGTCGAGATGGCTCAGGCCCCGCTCGGCGGCCAACTCCGGCGACACCTCGACGAACATCGCCGGCTGCAGTTCAGACAGATATCCCAGGGTACGGCTCATGCCGCCGGCGGTGTGGTGCTCAGTGAGCCGCGCGACGGTGAACACGTACGGGAAGACCTCGGCGCCGGCGTCCGGCTCACTCGGGTTGAGCGGGTTCTCCGGCCGCTCGTACACCTTGCGGGTCGGGTTTGCCTGCTGCTTGTACAGGGGGTTACGCACCGGCGACTCGACCGGCTCGTAGTGCGTCGGCATCGGCCCGTCGATCAGCCCGGCCGGCACGTACAGCCAGCCCTTCCCGTCGCCCTGCATGATGAACGCGTCGTCGCCGGCAATGCCCTCGACGCCGGTGGCGCCCGGCGGCGGCCGGTAGGACGGCGGCTTGTTCTTCTCGAAGTCGGGCACGTCGTGGCCGGCCCACTCGCCCCGCTCCTGGTCCCACCAGATGTACGCCTTGCGCTCACTCCACGGCCGGCCCTCGGGGTCGGCCGACGCGCGGTTGTACAGGATGCGCCGGTCAGCCGGCCACGCCCAGCCCCACTCGGCGGCCACCCAGTCCTGCTCCTTGCCGGGCTTGCGCCGGGCGGCCTGGTTGACGCCGTCGGCATAGACACCGCAGTAGATCCAACAGCCACCGACGGTCGACCCGTCGGCCTTCAGTTCCAGGAACGTCGACAGGGGACGGAGGGTGCCCACCTCGTACCCGTTGATCTCCTTGAGCACCGCCTCCGCGCTGGGCTCGTCGTGCTCACCGTGGGTCGGGTAGTCCCACGCCAGGTCGAGCAGCGCGCGGTCGCGGGGCTCGGCGGAACCGGCCAGTTTCTCCCGGATGATGCGGCCCAGGTGGTAGAAGAACCACAGGTCGGACCGGGCGTCGCCCGGCGGGTCGAGGGCCTGCTCTCGCCACTGCAGCAGCCGCTGGGTCTGGGTGAACGTCCCCTCCTTCTCCACATGCGAGGCCGCCGGCAGGAAGAACACCTCGGTGCGGCAGTCGGTCGGCACGATCTCGCCGGTCTCGACCTCCGGGCTGTTCTTCCAGAACGTGGCGCTCTCGATCATGAACAGGTCGCGCACGACCAGCCAGTCGAGGTTGGCCATTCCGAGCCGCTGCGCCTTGCCGTGCGCCGAGCCGACCGCCGGGTTCTGCCCGAGCAGGAAGTATCCCTTGATCTTGCCGTCGATCATGTTCAGGACCTGCTGGTACGTGCCGTGGTCGCCGGTCAGGCGGGGCAGGTACCCGTAGCAGAAGTCGTTGTCCGGTGTGGCCGCGTCCCCCCAGTACGCCTTGAGCAGGCTCGCGCAGAACGCCCCCGCGTTGTGCCAGAACCCCTTCTGCTCGGGATGCCGGATACTGTCGACCCAGTCGGAGTAGGTGGCGTGCTGGGCGTGGTGCGGCATCGGCAGGTAACCCGGAAGCAGGTTGAACAGCGTCGGGATGTCGGTCGAGCCCTGGATGCTGGCATGCCCGCGCAGCGCCAGGATTCCGCCGCCCGGCCGACCCACGTTGCCCAGCAGCAACTGGATGATCGAGCCGGTGCGGATGTACTGCACGCCTACGCTGTGCTGGGTCCAGCCGACCGAGTAGACCAGCGCGGTCGTGCGCTCCCGGCCGGAGTTCTCCGTCCAGGCCCGGCACACCTCCTCGAACTTGTCCCGGGGCACGCCGCACACCTGCTCGACCACCTCGGGCGTGTAGCGGGCGTAGTGTCGCTTGAGGATCTGGTAGACGCAGCGCGGGTGCTGCAGCGTCTCGTCGCGCTCAGGGTTGCTACGCACTCCCGGCCCGTGCGACTCGTGCTGCAGCGCGCTGGCCGTCTCCCGCTGCATGTGCGTGTCATGACTGGCGGCATGACTCTCGTGCCCCTCGTACTGCCAGCTCGACGGGTCGTACGTGCGGGTCTCGGGGTCGAAACCGGAGAACAGCCCGTCGAGCTCCTCGGTGTCGCGGAAGTCCTCGCTCACGATGCTCGCCGCGTTGGTGTACGCGAGCACATACTCCCGGAAGTCGAGCTCGTTCTGCAGGATGTAGTTGACCACGCCGCCGAGGAACGCGATGTCCGCGCCGGCCCGCACCGGCACGTACATGTCGGCGACCGCGCTGGTACGCGTGAAGCGCGGGTCGATGTGGATCACCCGGGCACCGCGGAGCTTGGCCTCCGAAACCCACTGGAACCCGACCGGGTGGGCCTCGGCCATGTTGGAACCCTGGATGATGATGCAGTCAGCGTTGGCCAGATCCTGCTGGAAGTTCGTGGCGCCACCGCGACCGAAGCTGGTCCCCAGACCGGGGACGGTGGAGGAGTGTCAAATACGGGCCTGGTTCTCGATCTGGATCGCCCCGAGCGCGGTGAACAACTTCTTGATGAGGTAGTTCTCCTCGTTGTCCAGCGTCGCCCCGCCCAGGCTCGCGATGCCCATCGTGCGCCGGACCCGGACTCCGTCCTCCTCCCACTGCCAGCCTTGGCGCCTGGTCTCGATCACCCGGTCGGCGATCATGTCCATCGCCTCGTCCAGGCCGAGGCGTTCCCATTCGGTGCCGTACGGCCTGCGGTAGAGAACCTCGTACCAGCGGCCCGGCCCGGTGGTCAGCTGCAGGCTCGCCGAGCCCTTGGGGCACAGCCGGCCGCGGGAGACCGGCGAGTCGGGATCACCCTCGATCTGGGTGACCCGGCCGTCCTGGACGTAGACGTCCTGGCCACAGCCGACCGCGCAGTACGGGCAGACCGACTTCACGACCTTGTCGG
>JAOPWA010000593.1 GCA_025965915.1 Dactylosporangium sp.
GCCCCGGCGCGAACGCCTTCTCGGCCAGCCGCAGCATCACGATCGAGTCCTTGCCCCCGGAGAACAGGAGGACCGGGCGCTCGAACTCGGCGACCACCTCGCGCATGACGAAGACGCTCTCGGCCTCGAGAGCGTCCAGGTGCGAGACCCGGTAGGCAGCCGTCATCGCATTGACCCTTCAGTGGGTACGCCTCAGCTGGTGCACCGCGCCAGTGCGGCGAGTAGCCGGGACGCCAGATCCTTGCGGCAGACCACAAGATCGGGAAGCAGGGGGTTCGGACGATTGTATTCCAATCCCGAGCCATCCAGTCGGGATGCGTGGAGGCCCGTGGCCGTCGCCACAGCGACCGGCGCGGCCGAGTCCCATTCATACTGGCCACCCGCGTGCACGTACGCGTCGACGTCGCCGTCGATCACCGCGGCGATCTTCGCACCGGCCGACCCCATGGGTACCAGTTCGGCGCCCAACTGCTCCGCGAGGGCGGACAGGAACGCGGGCGGTCGACTGCGGCTGGCCGCCAGCCGAAGCTTGCCCCCCGAGGCGGCCTGGTGCGACAGCGGCGGGTACGGCGGGGCGGCGCCGGTCGCGAAGACGCGGTGCTGGGCCGGGAGGGCGACCGCGCCTGCGGCGAGCTTGCCGGCCCCAGGGGTGAGCTTGCCGGCCCCCGGCGCGGTGCGCTGCCACAGGCCGATGTGCACGGCCCAATCCGCACGGCCCTCCTCACCGAACTCGCGGGTGCCGTCGAGCGGGTCGACGATCCACACCCGGTCGGCGTCGAGCCGCGCGGGGTCGTCCGCACCTTCTTCTGAGAGCACCGCGTCGGCGGGGCGGCAGTGGGCCAACTCACGGACGATCAGCTCGTGCGAGCGGGCGTCGCCGGCCGCGCGCAGCGCGTCCATGTCCCCGTGGCCCATCTCGGCGCGCAGTTCGAGCAGCAGGTCGCCGGCCCGCGATGCCAGCCAGCGGGCGAATGTGGCGTCAGCCGCCGGTGCGCTGTCGCGCTCGGCGCCGTTGACGAGACTCTGCGTCATGTCACCTTCTCAGTAGGCCCCCGAGGAACGTACAGCGGCGCTCAGGGTCCGTAACAAGATAACCAGGTTCTCGGTGAGGTGCTCGGTGGCCCGCACGGGAATCAGCTGGAGTGGTAAAGGTTCTGCGCGGCTTCCAGGCCGCGCTCCATGACCGTCTCGACGGCGTCCGCCGCACGGTCGACGAGATAGTCCAGTTCCTTGCGCTCGACCGCGGAGAAGTCCGACAGCACGTAGTCGGCGGGGTCCTGCCGGCCGGGCGGGCGGCCGATGCCGAACCGTACCCGGATGAAGTCCTTGCTCCCGAGCGAGCGTGCCATCGAACGCAGCCCGTTGTGGCCGCCCTCGCCGCCGCCGATCTTGAGTCGCAACTGCCCGTACGGGATGTCCAGCTCGTCGTGGACGGCGATGATCTGGCCGACCGGAACCTTGTAGAACTGGGCGAGACCTGCGACCGGGCCACCCGACAGGTTCATGTACGTCATCGGCTTGGCCAGGACGAGCCGGGGCGCGTCGACCCCGACACCCAGCCGCCCCTCAGCAGCCTCGGCGACCACCTTGCGGTTGCGAGAGAACCGCACGCCGACACGTTTTGCCAGCAGGTCGGCCACGAAGAACCCGGCGTTGTGGCGGTTGCCGGCGTACTCGGGGCCGGGATTGCCCAACCCCACCACCAGCCACGGCGCGTCAGTCGCTGCCATCACGCTCCAAATGTTCGCGCCGACCTTGGAGCAACGCACGCGATGTCATCGTGCGTAGTCCAAGGTCGGCGCAGAAGTAGTACGGGCGACCTGTCAGGCCTCGACGGAGCCCTCGGCCGGCGCCTCGGCTTCGACGGCGGGGGCCTCGCCGGCCTCGGCCTCGAGCTGCTCCGCGGTCGGAGCGCCGGTGATGATCGCGACGACCAGTTCCGGGTCGGCCGCCAGCTCGACACCGGTCGGCAGTGTCACGTCGGCGGCGGTGACCCGGGTGCCGGCCTCCAGGCCGTCGATGGAGACCTCGAGGTGGTCGGGCAGCCGGGTGGCGTCGGCGAGGACGCTCAGCGTGGCGTGCTCGTGGACGATCAGGGTGTCGCGCGCCGCCTCGCCGATCAGCTGGACCGGCACCTCGATGGTGATCATCTCGCCGCGCCGCACGACCAGCAGGTCGATGTGCTCGTACGTGTCCTTGATCGGGTCGCGCTGAATCGCCTTCGGCAGGGCCAGGGCGTTGTCACCGTCGGTGATCTCGATGCTGAACAGCTGGTTGGCACCGCCGCGACGGATGGCGGCGGCGAACTCACGCGCGGGCAGGGCGATGTGGCGGGGCTTCTCGCCGTGGCCATACAGCACGGCGGGCACCTTGCCGGCCCGGCGGGTACGGCGGGCACCACCCTTGCCAAACTCGGTACGGGGCTCGGCGCTGATCTTGACCTCGGACACGGGAGTACTCCTGTTGTGATCTCTACTGCGGGGCGGCGGCGGTGCTCGGGCAAGGGTGCAAAGGGCACGGGCCCGGAGCACCGCGTCGATCACGGTGCCCGCTCGGTCATCGCTCGCGTAGTCAAACTCGAACGGCCCGCAGGGCACCCTCGCCGTGGCAACCGCACCAGCCTACCCGAACCGCGCGGGCGGCCTCATCCGGGGCGGCCGATGGCCGCCTCCCGGACCGTCTACCAGCGGTCGACACGGTCAGCGGCTACCCCGTCAGGCGGTCAGCGGTCACCCGTCAGGAGAGCCCGCCGAACAGCGTGGTCACGGAGCCGTCGTCGAAGACCTCGCGAATGGCGCGCGCGATGAGGGGCGCGATCGACAGCACTGTGATCTTGTCCAACTGCTTGTCTTCCGACAGCGGCAGGGTGTTCGTCACCACAACCTCGCTGATCTTGCTGGCGCCCAGCCGTTCGATCGCCGGATCGGAGAGGATCGGGTGGGTGGCGGCCACGACGACGTCCGCCGCACCCTCGTTGACCAGGATCTCCGCGGCCTTCGTGATAGTGCCGCCGGTGTCGATCATGTCGTCGACGATGAGACAGATCCGGCCTTCCACCTCACCGACCACCCGGTTGGCAACCACCTGGTTGGGCTTGAGCGGATCCCGGGTCTTGTGGATGAAGGCCAACGGGCAGCCACCCAGTCGGTCGGTCCAGCGCTCGGCCACCCGCACCCGACCCGAGTCCGGCGCGACGACCGTCATCGGCCGGCCGGCATACTTCTGCTCCACGTAGTCGGCCAGGATGTCCATCGCGAACAGGTGGTCGACCGGGCCGTCGAAGAAGCCCTGGATCTGCGCGGTGTGCAGGTCGACCGTCATGAGCCGGTCCGCGCCGGCCGTCTTGAACAGGTCGGCGATGAGCCGGGCGCTGATCGGCTCGCGACCGCGGTGCTTCTTGTCCTGCCGGGCGTA
>JAOPWA010000618.1 GCA_025965915.1 Dactylosporangium sp.
GGTCAGCTCGGCCAGCGCCGGGTCATCAGAGCGTACCCGCAGCTGGCCGGGCTCGACGCCGGCCTTTTTGATCATGATCGCGGTGCTCTTGCGCTGCCGGGGGAGCACCAGCGTCACCACCGTGCCGGTCTCACCGGCGCGGGCGGTACGGCCAGCGCGGTGCAGGTAGTCCTTCGGTTCCTTCGGCGGATCGACGTGCACCACCAGCGACACCCCGTCGACGTGGATACCCCGGGCGGCGACGTCGGTGGCGACGAGCACGTCGAGCGTGCCCTCGCGGAACTCGGCGAGCGTCCGCGTGCGTACCCGCTGGGTCTTGCCCCCGTGCAGGCCGCCGGCGCGGACACCGACCCCCGCGAGCTCGCTGGCGAGCCGGTCCACGGCGAGCTGGGTCCGCACGAACAGGATCGTGCGGCCGACCCGCGCGGCGATGGCGGCAGTCACCGCGAACTTCTCCTGCGCCGGGATGTGGAGCAGGTGGTGGTCCATGGTGTCGACGGCTGCGACCGCGGGTGACACGGCGTGCATGACCGGGTCGGTCAGGAACCGCTCGACGAGCTTGTCCACGTCGTTGTCGAGCGTGGCCGAGAACAGCAGCCGCTGACCGTCGGCCGGGGTCTGATCGAGGAGTTCGATGACCTCGGGCAGGAAGCCCATGTCGGCCATCTGGTCGGCCTCGTCGATCACCGTGATCTCGATCGCCGAAAGTGAACACGAGCCGCGGCGGATCAGGTCGCCGAGTCGGCCGGGCGTGGCGACCATCAGGTCGACACCGCGCTCGAGCGCGAACAGTTGCCGGTCGTACGGCGAGCCGCCGAACGCGGTCATCAGCCGTAGCCCTACCGACCGGCCGAACGGGGCTAGCGCGTCACTGACCTGCATGGCCAGCTCGCGTGTCGGTACGAGGATGAGGGCCTTCGGCTTGTGCGGCGTGGGCCTGCCGGTCCGCGCGAGACGCGCCAGTGTGGGCAGCCCGAACGCGAGCGTCTTGCCGGAACCGGTCTGTCCGCGGCCGAGCAGGTCACGCCCGGCGAGCGCGTCGGGAATCGCGGCCTGTTGGATCGGGAACGGGGTGGCGATGCCGCCCGCGGCGAGCGCCCGCACGAGGGCGTCGGGCAGGCCGAGCGTCTCGAAGGTGGCGCTGTCGACTTCGACGGCGGCCGTGGTGTCTTCGACGGCGGCCGAGGTGTCTTCGACGGTGGCCGGGGTGTCTTGGAGGTCGGTCGCGGTGTCGAAGATGGATGGGAACGCGCTGAAGTCAGCGGACAAGTGAAACCTTCCGGAGTGAGAGCGGGGCGCTCCTCTCCGGCCCTGGCCGGTCGGCGCCCGGGCACGCTGCCTTCGCGCGCCGTATGTCAACGATCAACAATAGCTGGCTCGGCGGTCGCATTGCCCGCCGAGGTGGTGAGGCTCACCTGCCGTGACATCGCGCTGGCTGGATGGAGCTCCGCCGGCGGCGCTGCCAGCCCTCCTTTCAGCCGCCGGTAAGGATATTGATCAGGACGTTGCGCGCGAAGACCGCGATGATCAGGCCCGCGATCACCACTGCGGTCATGACGACCGTCATGATCACTACAACGCGGGTGGTGCGCGACTCCGACGGCGGCGCGTCGGTGCCCTGCCTGAGAATGTGACCGGTCAACGAGCCGGATTGATCGAGCAGACTGCTCGTGAGCGGTTGGCTGGTCACGACACTGCCGCCGTATACCGTCCCGTGTGGATGCTCCCGGCGCGCCCACCCGTCGTATTGTCCGGACGTCGACCCGCCCGTCGGTGATCCGGACAGCAGCGACGGCGGCCAACCCGGAAGCGCTGGGCCCGGCACCGCCTCGGCGATCGCCGGCGGCGGTGGAGGGAACGGTGGGACCGGGGTCGGACCCGGCGGCACCGGCGACGGTGGCACAGGAGGGGTCGGCGGGTACGGCGGACCCGGCTCGGGCTGCGGCGCGGGCGGCTCCGGCGGCACCGGGTAGGGCGGCGTGGGCGCCGGAGTGGGTGAAGGGAACGGCGACGGACCGGGTGGCGGTTGGGCCGGCTCGGGTGGCGACGGCGGTTCCGGCGGCGACACCGGCTCCGGCGGCGACACGGGCTCCGGGGGTTGCGGTGGCGCCGGTGGCTCGGCCGGTGGCGGCGGGCCGGCCGGCGTACTGACTCGCGTCGGTTCCGGAGTCTCCGCGGCACCGGTGCGGTACGTCCCGGGCCCCGCCGGGCCCCGTTGGACCGCGTCTACCACTTCGGCCGGCGTCAGTGGGGCGGCGCCCGGTACGGACGCGCGGGCCCTCACCACGGCGGATGCCGGCACTGACGGCGCGGGCTCCGACGGCGCGGGCTCTGAGGATGCAGGCTCCGACGGTGAGGGCTCTGAGGACGCAGGCTCCGACGGTGAGGGCTCTGACGGCTCCATGGGTCGACCGAAGGCCTTCCACGGCGAGTCCTTCTCGGTGCGCGTCTGCCCGGGTATACGTATCGGCAATCCGGCGCCCGGGCGCGAGAAGGCGTTCTCATCCGTGTCCGAGGCGGCCCTCGACGCTTGACCGGCGCGGTAAGTGGTGGGCGCGGACCGCATCCCATCCGGTACGGCCGCGGGTGGTGAGATGGTCGGGGCGGTGGCCCGACCGACGCTCGCCCGGTCGGCTCGGGGCTTGGCCTCCCCGCCGTGATCCAGCGCTGTGCCGCCTTCGCGCGCCGCGGCGGTCTCACGGTCGTCCATGTGTACCTCCCACGACTACGCCCAACGCGGTGTCCCCGTCAACCGCGATTCTCCGCTCTCACCGTCCCATATTTGCGTCTGTGATGTGGGGGCGGCAGCCCAGATGATCTCCCGTACGCCACTGTCGCCACCCACGGTGGCCATGTCCCGTTACGACTTCGTTGCGCTGGGACTGGTCGAGCTCGACGACGCCGTGGATGTAGACGTCGGCGTGGCTGGTGGTGGCGTAGTTGGCGGCGGTGTAGCCGGTGGTGGCGTGGTTGGCGGCGGTGGCGGCGGCGTGGTTGGCGGCGGCGTGGTCTTGGCCGGTGGGGTTGTCGCCGGCGGTGTCGTAGCGGCCGGAGACGGCGGCGGCGACGGGATGGCCGCAGGCACCGCGTCGAAGACCCGGGTCGCCTTGTAGAACTCCGACCACCAGACCGGTGAGATCTTCACGACGTCGCCGGTTGTGGGGGCATGGATCATGTAGCCGTTCCCCACGTACATAGCGACGTGGTGGACCGAGCGCCAGTCGGACTTGTCCGTGGCGAAGAAGAGCAGGTCGCCGGGGAGGAGGCTGTCGACCTGCACTTCCTTGCCACTGGTGGCCTGGTACTGGTCGTTGGCCACCCGCGGCAGGCTGGCACCCACGTCTGGCCGGGTGTAGGACCACAGAATCAGGCCGGAACAGTCGAAGGTGTTCGGGCCCTCGTCGCCCCAGACGTACGCGGAGCCCCTTTTGTCGACGGCGTGCTGCAACGCAGCCTTCGCCTTCGGGTTGGCCTCAGAGCCCTTGACCGCGCCGCCGATGTTCAGGCCCGCACCGAGGGCGGCCTGTTGCACGTCAATCGCGGCCAGCTCCCGCTGGTACGCGACTGAATTCTGGGTGCGCAGGTCGGTGAGCGCGGCGTTGCGCTTGTCGTAGTCGGCCTTGGCGCTGTCGCGCTTACGCCCGAGCTCGTCGGCCCTACTGGCCGCCGCCTGGTATGCGGCGAGGGCGGCGCGCTCGGTCTCGCTGGCGCGCTCCACCTCGCGGGCGGTGGCCTGACCGCCCGGCTGCTGCCCGATCCCGGGCGCGAGCACCGACAGTTGATGGATGTCGGAGGCGAAGCGGCCGAGCGGGCCGAGTGCGGCCGCCGCCTTGTACGCCTCACCGGCTTCGTGACCGGCACGGGCGCGCAGGTCCGCCAGTTCCTTCGCGGCCAGTGTCGAGGCGTCATGGGTGGCGCTGGCCGTGCGCCGCGCCTCGGTCAGGTCGTCATCGAGCTTGCGGAGCTGCTGACCCGCCGTCTCCAAGGCGACACTCTCGGTCATGAGCCGCTGGCCGAGTGGCCCGGGTTCGGTCGCGACGGGCGTTGTGGAGCCAGTGACGCCGCCGGGTACGGACGAGCCGGGAAGCTGGAAGGAACCGGTGGCCGCCGGACGCGAACCGGAGTCAGGTACTCCCGGGGTTACAGGGTCGGCGAACGCGGGCCGTGCGATGAACACGCACAGAGCTGCGCACATCACCGTTGACCAAATGAAAGGGCGCATACCGCCGATCCATGACGCCCGCTCGTCTGCCATCCTGCCTCCCCTCCACAGGTGTCTACATGACACCAGCAACACTTGTGAACCCAAAACGGGTGACAGATCGAAACTTGACGGTGAATCCTGCCTGTCGTGCCCGGAGTGGCCACCCGCACCTCGCTTCGGGTTGCCTGATCGGGCGACGTACGCTCGGCTTTGAGATCCGAGATCCGGTACTCGCAGGAGGTTGTGGTGGACGCTGGGCTGAGGCGGGAACTTGAGGCCAAGGTGTACGCCGGCGAGCGGCTGACCCGCGAGGACGGCATCGCCCTGTACGAATCCGACGATCTGGTCTGGCTGGGGCGGCTGGCGCACCACGTACGCACAGAGAAGAACGGCGACCGGGTGATGTTCAACGTCAACCGGCACCTCAACCTCACCAACGTGTGTTCGGCGTCCTGTGCGTACTGCTCGTTCCAGCGCAAGCCGGGCGAGAAGGACGCGTACACGATGCGCATCGAGGAGGCTGTGCGCCTGGCCAAGCAGATGGAGGGCGAGCAGCTCACCGAACTGCACATCGTCAACGGCCTGCACCCGACGCTGCCGTGGAAGTACTACCCGCGCGTACTGCGCGAGCTCAAGGCGGTGCTGCCGGGGGTGAACCTGAAGGCATTCACCGCGACCGAGATCCACTGGTTCGAGAAGATCTCCGGTCTGCCCGCCGACCAGATCCTCGACGAGTTGATGGACGCGGGCCTGGAGTCGCTGACGGGCGGCGGCGCCGAGATCTTCGATTGGGAGATCCGCCAGCACATCGTCGACCACGCCACCCACTGGGAGGACTGGTCGCGCATCCACCGGCTCGCTCACCAGAAGGGGCTGAAGACGCCGTGCACCATGCTGTACGGCCACATCGAGGAGCCCCGTCACCGCGTCGACCACGTGCTGCGCCTGCGGGAACTGCAGGACGAGACCGGCGGGTTCCAGGTGTTCATTCCCCTGCGCTACCAGCACGACTTCGTCGACTCCGCGGACGGGAAGGTCCGTAACCGGATCCAGGCGCAGACCACGATGGCGTCACCCGCGGAGTCGCTCAAGACGTTCGCGGTCTCCCGGCTGCTGTTCGACAATGTGCCGCACGTCAAATGCTTCTGGGTCATGCACGGGCTGTCGGTGGCCCAGTTGTCGCTCAACTTCGGCGTGGACGACCTGGACGGCTCGGTCGTCGAGTACAAGATCACGCACGACGCCGACAGCTACGGCACGCCGAACACGATGCACCGCGAGGACCTGCTGCAGCTCATCCAGGACGCCGGCTTCCAGCCAGTCGAGCGCAACACCCGGTACGAGGTGGTTCGCGAGTACGACGCACCGATCTCACTGGCCGAGCGCCGGTCAGTTCCCCAGCAGGTATGGGCCTAGCGCCGCCCGCACCTGGGCTGTGACCCGCTCGGGGTGACGCAGGACGTCGTCGGCTGTGAACCGGAGCACCGTCCAGCCGAGCAGCCGAAGCCTGTTCAGCCGGGCCACGTCCCGCTGGAACTGGCGGCGCTCCCGGTGGTGATCGCCCTCGTACTCGATCGCGAGCTTGGCCTGCGGGTACGCGAGGTCCAGCCGGGCGTTTGCCGCCGGCACCTCGAACTGGGTGACGGGCAATGGGAGCCCGGCGAGCACCAGGATCAGCCGCAGCCGGGTCTCCATCGGCGATTCAGCTCCGGGTACGGCGAGCCGCAGCACCCGCCGGGCCTGCTGGCTGCCTGACCAGCCCCGCCGTTCCTCGGCGTATCGGACGAGTGCCGGTAGGCCGGGGTAACCGGTGTTCAGAAGAGCATCGACGCCAATGACCGCGTCCACCAGATTGGGCTCGCGGGCAAGGTCGAATGCCGTACGTAGCCTGCTGGTGACCGGCGTGCCCGCCGTCTGCTCGATGTCTGTGGGAGGCAGCTTTGCCCGCCTCACGCGCAAACCCGGCCGGGACCGCAGGGAGACCGCCCGTGGCACGGCTACGTCCACAGGTGACTGTCCGAGGGGTAGGACGTCGGCGAAGTGCATGTACGCGGCCGATCGACCGGCGATTGCCGCTCCGGTTGGAAGGAGCAGGGCCGCGGCGCGACACCAGGCGAGGTGGTCCAGCACCGCGTCGGCTGACAGGTAGACGTCGCGAAACAGTCGCCGCCAAGCGGATCCGGTGAGTTGAGCCTGCGTGAGCAAGCCCTCTCTGACGGCGACGCTGCCGCGGAAGGGAGCAGCGCGCAGTCGCCATGGAACATGGGCTCGGGTGGGCATCCGGTCAGCGTGCCCAACTAACATGCCGTCCGAAGTCCCCTGTGGATAACCTGCGGTGCCTGTGGACAGCCGTCAAGATCTCGACTGGGTCTGCGTTACTGAGGCCTCAACGGCCGCGAGACCTCAGTAACGCAGACCCAGTGCGGATCTTGAACCGGGCGACGGAGCGACTGGGGGACGGAACCGGGCGCCGGAGCCCAGTGCGGATCTTGAACCGGGCGCCGGAGCGGGGGCGCGCGCGACGGGGCGATAGAGGGGTCGCGTACCCTCATTTGGGCATGACTGAGACGACGTTCCCGCGCCGCGACGCCGATGGTCGGGTGGTGCGCCTGGCCGAGCTGCTCGCATGGGTGGCGGCCGGCCTCGTTCTCGGGCTCGTGGTGCTGCTGCTCATCGATGGGGTGTCGAGCCTGCTCGGCCTCGGCCGCTTCGGCCAGCTTTCGGGCTGGCTGGCCGGGATCCTGCCGGTGTGGCTGTTCACCGAGGAGTTCCGGGCCTGGCGCGGGGTGCCCGCCCGGGTCGGGATGGCGCTCGTCTCCGGCTTGCTGGCGGGCATTTTGGGCTTCGCGGTAGCCGCGACGGTAAGCGACGCGCTGCCACCGCTGGGCTCCGGCGCCGCCGGCGCCGCCGTCAGTGCGTTCCTGTATGGAGTGCTCTGGTACGTGGGGATCAGGTGGCTAGCAGACAGGGGTGTCCCGCGGTGAATCCGATGCTTAAGTACTCGCTCGCCCGCGTCGGGTTGTTCGTCGTGGTCGCGGTGATTCTGGCCGCGATTCCGGCCCAGATCAACATTCTGCTCAAGTTGATGATCGCCGTCATCGTGTCGGCACTGCTCTCGCTGTTCCTGCTGCGCGGTATGCGTAATCAGGTGGCCGAGCAGATGGCTGGTTCGGCCGAGCGTCGCGCCGGCGAGAAGGCGCGGCTACGTGCCGCCCTGGCCGGTGACGAGGACGGTAAGGACAAGGACACAGACAAGGACGCCGACACCCAGTAAAGGTGATCGTCACCGCCCGTATCGGCGCTCCGTCTCGTCCACGGTGTATTCGACAGTGGGTCTGCCCATGCTGGTCCGGATACCCAGCACCGGTGTCATGATTTCGTCGGCCAACGCGCCGTACGAGCGCTGCGCCGCTGTGATCGCCTCGGTCACCTCGGCGGCGAGCTCCTCAGGGGACAGTCGCATTGCGTCGGGTTCGATGCGCAGGTAGAGCACCGCGCCGGCAGGCCCGGTACGGACGTGTACCCGTCCTGACTGCGACGAGGCCGCCGCGGTGGCCTCGTCGAGGTCGGCCTGCATGTGCGCTATCCGGTCCACCTGACGTTGTGCGTGTTCGGTAAGTGCGTCCAGGTCCATGGCCGCACAGTAACCCCGTCGGGCCGGCTCGGCGCGCGAAGCGCGAGTAGAACCCGCCAAGGGTGGGTGCTGACCAGGGAATGCGGGAAAGGTCCCGGACAGGCGTGAGCTAGTGTCCTGAATGACCGCTGCCGCAGCGAAGCCGGTGTGAACCCGGCGCTGTCCCGCAACTGTGATGCCCCAACGGCCCTCACGGCCGGCGAGGCGAGCCAGGCCGCCTGCGCAGCCGGTCGCGAACCGCGCCCTCGAGGAGGGGTGCCTCGCGGGCGGGGACGCATACGTGCCCGACCGGCGAAGCGTCCGTCCTCGACCCACAGGAGGACCGATGCACCGCCGTACAACTTTGATCGCGACCTTGACCGCCGCAGCGCTCGCGCTGACCGCGTGCGGCTCGCAACCGAAGTCCACCCCGAAGGCGGCCGAGCGGCAGCCCGC
This sequence comes from Dactylosporangium sp., assembly GCA_025965915.1. Lineage (GTDB taxonomy): Bacteria > Actinomycetota > Actinomycetes > Mycobacteriales > Micromonosporaceae > Planosporangium. The sequence goes on from JAOPWA010000618.1 coordinate 8,274, forward strand.
GCGGATCGTGTCGCTGTCACCGACGGCCACCGAGATGCTGTACGCGATCGGCGCGGGCAAGCAGGTCGTCGCCGTGGACGACCAGTCCAACTACCCGGCCGGCGTGCCGAAGACCGACCTGTCCGGCCTGAAGCCGAACGCGGAGGCGATCGCCGGTCGCAACCCGGACCTGGTGGTGGTGTCCAACGACACCAACAAGATCGTCGACCAGCTCAAGCAGCTCAAGATCCAGGTGTACCTGGCGCCGGCGGCCAAGACCCTGGACGACACGTACACCGAGCTGACCGAGCTCGGCCGGTTGACCGGTCACGGTGCGGAGGCGGCGACGACCGTCACCGGAATGAAGAACGATATCGCCGCACTGGCCAAGGGCCTGCCACAGCGCTCCAAGAAGCTGACGTACTACTGGGAACTCGACCCGACCTACTACTCGACGACGTCGAGGACGTTCATGGGCTCGGTCCTGGCGCTCGCCGGGCTGACCAGCATCGCGGACGCATCGGTTGACGACTATCCGCAACTGTCCGCCGAGGGTGTGGTCAAGGCCAACCCGGACTTGATCTTCCTGGCCGACACCAAGTGCTGCCACGAGAGCCCCGCCACGGTCCGGGCGCGTGCGGGCTGGGCCGAGGTCGCCGCCGTCAAGAACAACCGGGTGTACGCCCTCGACGACGATGTCGCCTCACGCTGGGGTCCGCGGACCGTCGACCTGCTGCGTACCGTCGCTGACGCGGTGGCCAAGGTCCGCGCGTGACCCGGAAGCTCCGGGCACGCTGGCTCGCCGCCGGCATCGGGGCAGTACTCGTCGCGGCCGTGGCCGGGCTGGCGCTCGGCCCGCTCCGGCTGCCGCCCGTCGGCGTCGCACTCGAACTGCTGCACCTCCACAGTGGACTATCTCCGCGCGAGGCGGCGATCGTCACCGAACTGCGACTGCCGCGGGTGGTGCTGGCGCTCCTGGTCGGTGCCACGCTCGCCCTGGCCGGCGGCTGCTACCAGGGTGTCTTCCGCAACCCTCTCGCCGACCCGTACCTGCTTGGCGTCGCGGCCGGCGCCGGGCTGGGCGCGACGGCGGCTATCGCGTTCACACACAACGGTGGGGCTGCCGTGGTCCCACCCGCCGCCTTCGCCGGCGCCCTGGCCGCGGTCGCCCTGACCTACGTACTCGGAGCCGCCGGCACCCGGTACCGCACCCCGGCCACCCTGATCCTGGCCGGGGTAGCGGTGACCAGCTTCCTCACCGCCGGGCAGACCTACCTGCAGCAGCGCAACGCCGACACGATCCGCGAGGTGTACTCGTGGCTGCTCGGACGGCTCGGCACGGCCGGCTGGCACGACGTGCTACTGATCCTCCCGTACGCGGCCGTGTCTACGGCCGTGATCATCGTGCACGGTCGGTCGCTCGACGTGCTCGCCGTGGGCGACGAGGAAGCCGCGAGCCTGGGCGCCAACCCGCAGCGCACGCGCTACCTCCTGATCGTCGCCGCGTCGCTGGGTACGGCCGCCGCGGTGGCGGTGTCCGGGCTGATCGCATTCGTCGGCATCATCGTGCCGCACACCGTGCGGCTGTTGGCCGGCACCAGCTACCGCGCGATCCTGCCACTGTCGGCCCTGTTCGGCGGGGCTTTCCTCGCCCTCGCCGACCTCGCCGCGCGCCTCGTGCTCGCCCCTGCGGAGGTTCCGATCGGGGTGGTGACGGCGTTCTTCGGCGCGCCGTTCTTCATCGTCGTCCTGCGTACCGTCCGCCGGGGTTCGATGTGAAGGCCATCGAGGGCCGCGACGTGACCGTCACATTGGACGGCCGGACGGTGCTGCACGGCGCCGATCTCGACGTCAACGCCGGTGAGTGGGTCACGGTCATCGGCCCGAACGGCGCCGGCAAGTCGACCCTGCTGCGCGCCGTCGGCGGCCTGCTGCCGTTCACCGGGTCGATCACGATCTCCGGTATGCCGATAGCCCGACTCCGCCGCCGTGACCGGGCCAGGCTCGTGGCGACGGTGCCGCAGAACCCGACGGTGCCGCCGGGCATGGCCGTCCTCGACTATGTGCTGCTCGGACGCACGTCGTACATCCCGGCGCTGGGCCGGGAGTCGTCGACGGATCTGGAGGTGGTGCACGGCGTACTCGAACGGCTCGACCTGGCCGGCCTCGCCTCCCGACCGTTGGAGCGGCTGTCGGGCGGGGAGCGGCAGCGGGCGTTCCTGGCCCGGGCCCTCGCGCAGGGTGCCACCCTGTTGCTGCTCGACGAGCCGACGGCGGCGCTGGACATCGGCCACCAGCAGGAGGTTCTCGATCTGGTCGACGAGTTGCGCCGCGATCGGGGCCTCACGGTACTGGCCACCATGCACGACCTGTCGGTGGCCGGCGAGTACGCCGACCGGCTGGTGTTGCTGGCCGGAGGACGGGTCGTGGCCGCGGGCGCGCCCGATGAGGTGCTGACCGAGGAGCTTCTGTCCAATCACTACGGTGCCCGGGTGCGGGTACTGCCCGGCGAGCACGGCCCGCTGGTCGTTCCGGTCCGCCGGTAAGGCCGCCGGGAGGGCCGCGGGCAGCGCCGGTAAGGCTGCCGTCCGCTCAGAGTGACGTCAGCAGTTCGGGGACCAGTTCGAGGACCCGGAAGGCCGCGCCCTGCGGATCGATCAGCTGCGCGTATATGCCGGCGCCGATATCGGTCGGAGTGAGCTGCACCTTCCCACCGAGCTGAAGGGCGTGCCCCGCGCTCAGCGCGCAGTCTTCGACCAGCACCATCACCGTCCAATGTGCGGGAACAGACCTGGGGAACCATGAGCCGATCTCGATCATTCCGGCCAACGTCCGGTCTTCGCGATACCACTCGGTGTAGGGCGTTCCGTCCGCGGTCTCCGCTGGCCGATCGGACCAGCCGAACACGTTCCCGTAGAAGGCCGTCGCGCTCGCCGGGGCGCCGGTGGCCAGCTCTGACCAGCACACGCTGCCGAACTCGTTGGCGACCTGCGCGCCCGGGAAGCGCCGCCGCTGCCACACCCCGAACGCCGCGCCCACCGGGTCGGCGGCCACGGCGATCCGGGCGGCATCGCTCAACTCGGCCGGCCCGGTGAGCACCGAGCCGCCGTTCTCGAGCACCAGTGCGACCGTCGTGTCCGCGTCGTCGGTCGACACGTACGGCAGCCAGCCTGCCGGGGCCGTCGGCCCCGCGGTCCGCAGGCCCGCCACGGCGCGATCACCGAGGTAGAAGTTCGAGTATCCGTTGACGGAAGCGTCACCCCAGGTCCAGCCGAACAGGGCACCGTAGAACTCACGGCTCGCCACGGGGTCCGGCGTGGACACATCAGCCCAGCACGGCGAACCGGCCGGATATCCCCTAACCCGCATGGCTGACAATCATCCGATACCTACCCGGCAGGCGTCGACCGCGCTGTATGAAATCTTCCTTATGGTCCCCAGGCGCCCACCGCGGACGGAAGGGGCGCGTGGTGCAGAACGTCCAGCCTGGACACCGCGCGTGTCAGGACGACGTACAGCCGGTTCAGGCCGTGTGGCTCGGCGGCCACGATGTCGGCCGGCTCGACGACTATCACGTGGTCGTACTCGAGGCCCTTGGCCAGCGTCGCCGGCATCACCGTGACCCGCTCGTCGTCGTCGGGTCCGCCCGCCGCCACGCCCGCCGCCGTCAAGGCCGCCGTGAGGTGCGGCACCGCCGCGTCGGCCGCGATGACCCCGACGGAGCCGTCGAACTCGCACGCCTCCCGCACCGCCGCCACGGTCGCCGTCGCGAGGTCGGCCACCTCGCGTACCCGCAGCGCACCGTCGCGTCGCAGCGACACCGCCTCGGGCACGTCCACCCCCAGCGCCGGCAGCAGCCGGTTGGCCAGTTCGAGAACCACTTCGGGTACCCGGAAGCCGGTGCGCAGCGGCACGACCCGGGCATTCGGCTTGCCGAGGTGGGCCAGGGTGTCCCGCCAGTCGCGGGCGGCCCACGGCGCGGTGCCCTGCGCGAGGTCGCCGAGCAGCGTGATCGATCCGTGCTCGCTGCGTCGGGCGATCGCCCGGCACTGCATCGGCGAGAGGTCCTGGGCCTCGTCGATGACGACGTGGCCGAAGCTGGGTACCCGGTCGATCAGGCCGGCGGCCTCGTCGAGGAGTACCGCGTCCGCGGCCGACCAGCGGGCTGACTTGGGCGTCTTCGGCGGCTTGGTCCAGCGGATGGCGTCCCGCTCCGCCTCGGTGAGGAGCTGGCCGTCGGGGTCGGGGTCGCAGAGCACGTCGAAGACGAGCTGTTCGGCGGTGGTGGCCGGCCAGACCGCGTCGAGGAACTCGGCGACGGGCTTCGCCTTACCCATCCGGCGCTGCCACGCTTCGCTCGGCGATTCACCGCTTGCGTACTCGGCCTGCCGTATCAGCAACGCGATGACGCGGGCCCGGACGCGGTCTCGGCCGATGCCGAACGGGGGCGCTTCGCGACGCACCTCGTCGACGACGCGGCGCAGCGCGTCGGCCGAGATCCGCCACCGGTACGACCCGTCCGACACCATGATCGGCTCGGTCGGCTTGCGGATGCGCCGGTTCAACGCCCGGGCCAGGATCGCCGCCATCCGGGCGTCCTGCTTGACGGTGGCGGCAGCGGGCTCGTCCACGCCACGGATCGGTACCCGGGCGATGAGGTCGTCGACGGTCGCCTGCCGCACGTCGAGCTCGCCCAGCGCCGGTAGGACCGCCGCGATGTAGTGCAGGAACGCGCGGTTGGGTCCGACGATGAGCACACCGGCCCGTTTGAGCCGCTCCCGGTGCAGGTAGAGCAGGTACGCGGCCCGGTGCAGTCCGACGGCCGTCTTGCCGGTGCCCGGCGCTCCCTGTACGCAGATCGACTCGTCCAGGTCGGCCCGGACCAGTTCGTCCTGCTCGGGCTGGATCGTTGCGACGATGTCGCGCATCGGCCCGACGCGGGGCCGCTCGATCTCGGCGGTGAGGATGCGGCTGGACGTGCCCAGTTCCTCGCCACGGTCGAGGTGCTCGTCTTCGAAGCTGGTCAGCTCGCCGGCGGAGAACCCGAAGCGACGTCGGACGGACACGCCCTGCGGGTCGCTGGCGCTGGCCCGGTAGAACGAGCGGGAGATCGGGGCCCGCCAATCGAGCACCATCGGCTCGCCGGCGTCGTCGGTGACGTGCCGGCGCCCGACGTGGTACCGCTGGTCGGCGTGGTCGCCGGCTTCGTCCGGCCCGGTCGCTGAAATCCCGAAGTCCAGGCGGCCGAAGAAGAGCGGGGTGTTCGGGTTGTCGGCTAACTCGGCGACCCGCCGGTGGAGGGTGCGCCCGAGCGTCTCGGCGCTGTAGGCGTCACCGGCGACGTCCTGTCCGGTGGCGAAGAGTGCCTCGGCGTGTTCGCGCATGCGCCGTAGTGCCGCGCGGGAGGCGGTGAGGTGGGCGCGTTCGTTGCTCAGTTCGGTTTCGAGTTCGAGGGCGTGCAGGGTCATCCGCAGTGCCTTCCGCAAGAGACGATGCGTGCCGCCTGCGTGTCCGGCTCATCGCCGGCGCGGGGACGTCCGTTGCGGTGCTTTCACCTCGGCCGTCCAGCGGTGCGGGGCGCGCGCCTCGATCGACGCGCGGAGGGGAAAGTGTACGTGGACCGGCAAGACCAGGCAGGCTATTTACGTGACCGAGGAACAGCCGCCACTCCAGATCCGCGACCCACGGGTCATGCGGGCGCTCGCCCATCCCGCCCGGATGGCGATCATCGATGCTCTCGCGACCGGGCAGACCGGCACGGCAACACAGTTTGCGCAGGTCGTCGGCTTGTCGCCGAGTGCCACCAGTTACCACCTCCGGGCACTGGCGAAGTACGGCCTGGTGGAGGAGGCGCCCAGCCGGGGCGACGGCCGGGAGCGGGTGTGGCAGCGTGCCCGTAGTGGACTGCAGTTCGAGGCCGGCCCGAACGAGTCGCCGGAGGTGTGGGAGGCGGGGCAGATCCTGGTCGACGCCGTGCTCGCCCGTGACGAGGTCCAGGTCCGGCGGTGGACGGAGTCCGCACCCACCGACGATCCGGTCTG
>JAOPWA010000042.1 GCA_025965915.1 Dactylosporangium sp.
TTGGCCCTGCGCCTGATCGAGGAGCTGGTGAGGCGGTACCAAGTCCACGTCACCGTGATCCTGAGCAGTAGGCGCCGGGGGTACGGCCCGCAGATCGCGCGGCTGCCGGTGGAGATCGTGGAGTCCGACCGGCTCGACGGCGAGACGTTCCGCCAGGCCGGAATCGCCAAGGCGGACGCGCTCGCGCTGGTGCACCAGGACGACGTCGGCAACATCCACGCCGCCCTGCAGGCCCAGGAGCTCAACCCGAAGCTGCGCCTGGTCATTCGCATGTTCAATATGGGTCTCGGCTACGGGATCCGGCAGCTCTTCCAGGATTGCCGGGTGCTGTCGGACGCGGCGATGGCGGCGCCGGTGTTCGTATCGGCGGCGCTCGGCGAGGTCGCGCCGGTGCATGTACGAGTGAGTGGCCGCACGCTGTACGTAGCCCGGCGGGAGGACGTGGCCAGCGAGGACATCGTCTGCGGTCTCGCCACCACAGCCGGCGATGACGAGTCGGATCTGCTGCCGAGAGAGCAGGAGCGGGCCGACCTGGTGCTCGCTGTCGCTCGCGGCGCCTGGGCCCGGGCCGCCGGCCTCGACCAGTCGGCGGACTCCGCCAGTACCCCGGATGCGGTTGTGCCGGGTAACCCCCGGATGAGCCGATGGCGCGCGACGGCGGTCGTGCCACTGCGGCGACTGCGACTGCGACTACGCAGAATGCGGCGGCTGCGACGCCGGCGGCGCCGACCATTGTGGGTACTGGCGACGCTGTTCAGCCGCAAGGTGCGGATCGCGATAGTCGTACTGGTCGGGTTGCTGCTCGTCGGCACCGCCGTGCTCAAGGTGGCCCTGCACAAGAGCTGGCTCGACGCCGGGTACCTGGCGATTCTCGACGCGTTCGCCGGTGCGAACCCGGACGTGAACGGCCGACCGATCGTGAAGGCGATCGAGACGCTGCTGACGATCGTCAGCGTCGCGCTCATCCCGGCCGTTACGGCCGCTGTCGTCGAGTCCTCCATCGCGCTGGGCCAGCTACGAGCGCCGATCTCCGACCACGTGGTGGTCGTCGGGCTGGGCAACGTAGGCACCCGCGTGATCCGTCAGTTGGGTGACCTTGGCGTGCCGGTGGTGGGGATCGACAAGAGGCAGGACGCCCGCGGTATCCGGGTGGCGCGGGAGCTGCGTATCCCGTACATCATCGGTGAGGCCAACCGTGTCGAGACGCTGCGCCGCGCTTCGGTGAAGACCTGCCGCGCGTTGGTCGTGGTCTCCACCGACGACGTCACCAACCTGGAGACCGCGGTCCAGGGCCGTGATCTCCAGGAAGACCTGCGGGTGGTCCTGCGCCTGTTCGACGGTGACCTCGCCGACCGGATACAGCATGCGTTCGGCATCACGAGCTCGCGAAGTGTGTCCTACCTGGCGGCTCCCGCGTTCGCCGCCGCCATGTTCGAGCGCGAGGTGATCGGCACCATCGCGGTGGGCCGGCGGGTGCTGCTCATCGCGGAGGTACCGGTCTGCGCCGGGTCGGAGTTGGCCGGCGCGGTGCTGGCCGACGCGGGCGACGCCGGCGAGGTGCGGGTCATAGCGGTGCAGACCGATCGGCGGCGCACGACGCTGTGGGACCTGCCGCCGCAGCGGCGGCTGCAGCCCGAGGACGTCCTCATCGTCGTGGCCACCCGGGGGGGCCTGGGCCGGCTGCTGGTGCGCACCGGCCAGCCCGGCCCGCCAGGTGAGGCCGTCGGTGCCGCGGTGCCGGGTTGACGCCTCGGGCGCTGCTGTAACGAGTGATGTCGCTTCGACCCGTCGTCGGCGCCGGGTACCGTGGCGGACGTGCGGGGGTGGGAGATCGTGGCAGGCGTGGCCGCCGGGCTACTCGTCTCATGGCTCGCCCTGGTCGGCGCGCTGCTGGTCGGAAGGCCCCGCAGGGGCGCGCTGTCGGAGGCGTTGCGGCTACTGCCCGACCTGCTGAGGCTGGTCGGTCGGCTCGTCGCCGACCGCAGCCTGCCCGCGGGGGTACGCGGACGGCTGTTGCTGCTGGGCGGTTACCTGGCGATGCCGTTCGACCTGGTGCCGGACTTCCTGCCGGTCATCGGGTACGCAGATGACGCGATCATCGTCGGTTGGGCGCTGCGCTCGGTGGCGCGCAGGGTCGGCATGCCGACCCTGCGCAGGCACTGGCCGGGCACCGACAGCGGCTTCGAAGCGCTCTGCCGGCTCCTGCGACTGCCGACCGACGGCTCGCCGCCGTCACCGCCGCAGCGGTCCTGGTGGGTGGATGGTGGGCTGCTCGCCGGCTTCGTCGGGCTCACGCTGGCGCTGACCAGCGGGGTATTTCTGGGCCTTGACGTGAGCATCGACGACTGGTGCCGCGCGCACCGGCCGATGGCGCTGTACTGGCTGGCCCGGGGTGGAAACCTGCTGGGACAGGGAACGCCGCTGGCCGTACTCACGCTCGGGCTCGCCGTCGTCCTGGGATGGCGGCGACGCTCGGTACGGCCGATCCTGCCGGTGCTCGCCGCCGAACTGCTCACCGGTGTCACGGTGCTGATACTCAAGCTCGGCCTGCACCGGGCGCCGCCCAACAACCAGAACCAGGTGGCCAATCCCGAACGGCTGTTCAGCGACCCCGCCGGCCAGTCCTATCCGTCCGGCCACCTGGTCGTCGCGATCGTCTGGTACGGGATCCTCGCGCTCCTTCTCGCCGGCGTCCTGGGCGCGCAGCGACGGTGGGCACTGCGCGTGGTGCCGCCGGTCGTTCTCTTCTTCACCACGGTCTATCTGAGTTTCCACTGGCTGACCGACTCGGTCGCCGGGCTCCTGCTCGGGCTGCTGCTCTACCGGCTGCTCATACGGGTGCCGTGGGACTCGCTGCCGCTGGGCCGGCGGCTCGCCACGACGGGCTGGACGCGGTCCGGCCTGCTCCGGCGTCGATGACCACGCTCGAGCGCCGTCTCGGCGTCGGTGACGCGGTCGTCCTCGGCCTGGGGTCCATGCTCGGCGCCGGTGTATTCGTCGTGTTCGGCCCGGCCACGGCCGCCGCCGGCGGAACGGGTCTGTTGATCGCGCTCGCGATCGCCGGGGTGGTCGCATTCTGCAACGCCACCAGTTCGGCCCGACTCGCCGCGCGGTACCCGGAGTCGGGCGGCACCTACGTGTACGGGCGGGAGCGCCTCGGCGAGTTCGCCGGATACCTGGCCGGCTGGGGTTTCGTGGTCGGTAAGACGGCGAGCTGCGCGGCGATGGCCCTCACGGTGGGTCTTTACGTGGCACCAGCCGCGGCCCGCCCGATCGCGGTCGCCGCGGTCGTCGCGCTCACCGTGGTCAACCTGATCGGCGTCACCAAGACCGCCAGGGTCACCCGGTGGCTGGTGGCGGTCACCCTCGCCGTCCTGGTGGTCGTGGTCGCGGCGGGGTTCACGCACGCCCGGCCGGTGCCGCTGGACCGGCCGCACCCGGCCGGCGTTCTCACCGCCGCTGGGCTGCTCTTCTTCGCGTTCGCCGGCTACGCCCGGATCGCCACGCTCGGTGAGGAGGTCCGCGACCCCGAGCGCACCATTCCCCGCGCGGTGCCGGTGGCGCTCGGCATCGTGCTCGTCGTGTACGCGGTCGTGGCGGTGACCGCGCTAGCCGTCCTGGGCGCACCCCGGCTCGCCGCGGCTCCGGCGCCGCTGGCCGCCGTGGTGCAGGCGTCGGGCGTACCCGAGCTTGCCTGGCTCGTCCGCGCGGGTGCTGCGGTGGCGGTGGTCGGCGTCCTGCTGGCGCTGCTGGCCGGGGTGGCGCGAACGACGCTGGCCATGGCCCGCCGTCGCGACCTGCCGGCGTCCCTCGCCGCGATCCATCCGACCCGGCGCGTGCCGCACCGGGCGCAGCTTCTCATCTGTGCCGTCGTGGTCGCGCTCGTCGCGCTCGCGGACGTGCGCGGTGCGATCGGCTTTTCCAGCGTGACGGTACTGGTGTACTACGCGATAGCGAACGCCGCGGCGCTCACGCTTCCCGGCCGTGGCCGCAACGTCCTCGCCGCTTTCGGGCTCGCGGGCTGCGTGGTGCTGGCCGGGTCGCTGCCGTGGCGCAGCGTCGTGGCCGGCATCGCGGTTCTTGCCGTCGGGGCGCTGTGGTTCGTGGTGCGCCGGAGCCGACCACTTTCAGGTGACCCAGGCGCCGCCGCGCATGACGCGTAGCACCCGCAGGTCGTCGTCGAGTACGACGAGGTCGGCCCGCCGGCCCGCTTCCAGCGCGCCCACGTCGCGCCGGCCGATCGCCGCCGCCGGTGTGGTGGCGGCCATTCGCACGGCGTCCACGATGGTCACCCCGGCGTGGACCGCCCGGCGGAGCGCGCTGTCCATGGTCAGCGTGCTGCCCGCGATCGAGCCGCCATCGGTCAGGCGGGCCACGCCGCGGGAGACGGTGACGGCCTGGCCGCCCAGGTCGTAAACCCCGTCCGGCATGCCCGCCGCCGACATCGCGTCGGTGATGAGCACGGCCCGGGACGCGCCCGTGACGGTCGTGGCGAACGCCAGTGTGCCGTCGTGCAGGTGCACCCCATCCGCGATGAACTCGCACGTCACGCTCTCCGAGCCGAGCAGCGCGAACACCGGACCGGGCTCGCGCTGGTGCGGCGGCCGCATGCCGTTGAACACATGAGTGCCCACCGAGGCGCCGGCGGCGATACCGGCGAGCGTCTGCTCGTAGGTTGCGTCGGTGTGGCCGATCGCGGCCACCACTCCGTGGGCGACCAGGAACCTGATGGCCTCCAACGCACCGGGTAGCTCCGGCGCGATGGTCATCATGCGAACCGCACCGTCCCCGGCCCTCAACAGCCGTGCCAGTTCTTCGAGCGATGGGGGGCGCAGGTGGGCGGGATTCTGTGCGCCACAGCGGGCGTGTGACAGGTAGGGCCCCTCGAAGTGGATACCGGCGATGAGGCCCTGGGCGGCCAGCGGCGCGTACGCGTGTGCCGCGGCGAGCATCAGGTCGGGTGGGGACGTGACCAGGCTGGCCAGCAGTGTCGTGGTGCCGTGCGCGAGGTGGAAGCGGGCTGCCCCCCGGACCTGCTCCGGGTCCCCGGTGGTGAACGTGTGCCCGCCACCGCCGTGGGTGTGGATGTCGACGAAGCCCGGCACGATCCACGCGCCGTTCACCGTCTCCACGTCCCCGGCCGGGCGGCCGGGCCTCACCGCCGCGATCGCGCCCCCCGAGATCCTTACGTGACCGTCGGCGAGGATCCCCTCAGGCGTGACGATCCGCGGGCCGGTGAGGGCGGTCATGAAATCTCCTCAATGGTCGCGACGACCGCGTCGTCCGCCATACGTGCTCCCGGTTGCGCGATTTGGCGCGAAACAGGTCTACTTTGCGCATCATTGTGCAGGATATCGCGCGCCGCACGCCACCCCACTCGCCGACGGTCCTCCGCTCTCCAGGATCGCCAAGGTCGGACCCGCATCGCGCAGTGCGTGCGCTTGTCACCGGGTCTTTTGCGCATTAGTGTGCACAGCACTTCGCACCGTATGCGCAGGGAGGTGAGTATGGACCGGTATGCGCGTTGGAATGCGCTTCTCGAGCTACTCACCGAGAGCGGCCGGGTCAGCGTGGAGGAGGCGGCCGGGCGGCTGGCGGTCTCGCAGGCGACCATCCGGCGGGACTTCGATCAGCTCGCGCAGCAGCAGATGATCACGCGTACCCGCGGCGGAGCCGTGGCGAACGGCGTCTCCTATGACCTGCCGTTGCGCTACAAGATGGCCAAGCACTCCGCCGAGAAGCAGCGCATCGGCACGGCGGCGGCCGCCCTCGTCGAGCCCGGCATGGTGGTCGGCCTCAACGGCGGCACCACCATGACCGAGGAGGCCCGGGCCCTCGCAATACGTCCCGAGGTGGCCGGCCACGTCGACGACGCTCAGTTCACCGTCGTCACCAACGCTCTCAACATCGCAAACGAGTTGCTCGTACGCTCACGCATGAAGATCGTCGTGACCGGTGGGGTCGTACGCTCACAGTCCTTCGAACTGGTCGGCCCGCTCGGCGGCAACCTGCTACGGGACGTGACCCTCGACGTGGCGCTGCTCGGGGTGGACGCCCTCGACGTTTCACTCGGTGCCGCGGCCCATCACGAAGGCGAGGCGGCGATGAACAGCCTGATGGTCGGCCAAGCTCGCCGCGTGGTCATCATCGCGGACAGCTCCAAGCTCGGCGGCCACGCCTTCGCCCGTATCTGCCCGATCGAGCGGATCGACACGCTGGTCACCGACTCGGGTGTGGCCCCCGAGATCCTGAGCGCCTTCGAGCACGCGGGCGTACGCGTCATCGCCGCATAACTAGGCTGGAGATGGACGGCGCCGGTCGCGACACGAGCCGGGAGGCGACGATGGAACGTGCGGAGAACGAGGTCAACCCGGCGCCCGGGCCTGACGGCGACCCGGCCGACCCGGCCCCTGACTCGGTCGACCAGCCGCAATCCGCTTCGGACGACGCGGCCGCCGGGCTGACCGGCGGGGAGCGCGAACTGCTCGACTTCGAGAAGCAGTGGTGGCGCCAGCCCGGGGCCAAGGAGCAGGCGATCCGCGACCGGTTCGATCTGTCCCCGACCAACTACTACCAGTTGCTCAACGCGCTGCTCGACCGGCCGGCCGCGCTCGCATACGACCCGGTGCTGGTCAACCGGCTGCGCCGGGTACGCACCGGCCGCGGGCCGACCCGCCGCTGATCCCGCCGGTCAGCGCGCCTCGTGGCTCGCGGCATACCCGGCGAGCCACGCCACCTGACCGGGGTCCAGCGACGGTCGGACCCGCTTGCGGGCGGCGGCCACGTGCGCGGCCGTCACCGTTGACGCTTCGAGGGACTCCCGCATCGCGGCGAGGGCCGCTTCCCGTACCAGCGCCGCACAGTCGGCCGCGGAGAAGCCCTCCAGCTCAGTGGCGAGCCTCGGCAGGTCGACGTCGGCGGCCAACGGGACGTTCTTCACCGTCGCCCGCAGGATGTCGGCGCGGGCGTCGGCGTCGGGCGGAGGCACGTAGACCAGCCGTTCGAGTCGCCCCGGCCGCAGCATCGCCGGGTCGACCAGGTCGGGACGGTTGGTGGCGCCGATGACGACGACGTTGCGCAGCGCCTCGACCCCGTCCAGTTCGGTGAGTAGCGCGGCGACGACCCGGTCGGTGGTGCCGCCGTCACTTGCCTGTCCGCGTACGGGCGCGAGCGCGTCCACCTCGTCGAGGAAGATCAGCGTCGGTGCCGCTTCCCGGGCCCGGCGGAACAGTTCGCGGACCGCCCGCTCGCTCTCACCGACCCACTTGGAGAGCAGCTCCGCGCCTTTGACCGACAGGACGTTCGCTTTGCCCGTACCCGCGATTGCCTTGACCAGGAAGGTCTTGCCGCACCCGGGCGGGCCGTAGAGCAGGACTCCGCGCGGCGGCTGCACACCCAGCCGGGCGAAGGCGTCCGGATAGGACAGTGGCCACAGCACCGACTCGGTGAGAACCTCTTTGACCTCCGCCATGTCGCCGACGTCGTCGAGGGTGAGCGTCTCGAGATCCAGAGAGCTCTCCGACATCGACGTCGGGCGGACGACTTCCAGGGCACCCTCGAAGTCGTCCATGCTCACCTGCGGGCTGCCCGTGGTGGACCTCTGTCGCAGCGCCGCCCGAACTCCGGCCTCGCGGATCAGCACCGACAGGTCGGCGGCGACGAAACCCGGGGTACGCCCGGCCACATCGTCCAGCCGTACGTCTTCGGCCAGCGGCATTCCCCGGGCGAGGACGGCGAGTTGCTCACGGCGCATCGCGGCGTCCGGCAGCGGCACCCCGATCTCGTGTTCGAGCAGCCCGGGCGAGCGCAGCGTCGGGTCGACCGCCTCTGGATGGCTGGTGGTGCAGACGACGGCGACACCGTGACCCAGCAGGCCGCTGATCACCTGGCGGAACACGGTCGCCAGCGGGCCGGGCGAATTGCGTGGCGCGAGCGCCTCGACGTCGGTGACCATCAGTACCCCGGGGCTCTTGACCTTGCCGGCCGCGGACCGTAGGCGGGTGGCGGCGTCATTGTTGGTCATCGCCGCGAGTTCGGGGGCCCAGAGGATCGTGAGGTCCGCACCGACGATGCCGGTGACCGCTTTCACCATGGCCGACTTGCCGGAGCCGGCGGGCCCGGTGACCAGTACGCCGAGCGAGACGGTGGTGCCGAGCTTCGAGAGCACCTCGCCGTGGTGGAAGCCGAGGTCGAGTAGTTCGGTCAGTTCGTGTGCCTGGTTACGTAGGCCGGGGAGGCCCTCCAGGCTCGGGGTGGCGGCTTCGGCCTGGGGCGCCGAGGGTACCGTGCCCGGTTCGTGGGTGGCCTGGCCATCCCGCCACGCCACGACGGTGTCCATTGTGACGAGTGCCGCGCTGTCCGGCTCGGCGGCCGTGACGGTGACCAGAGCGCTGGTGAACCCGTACCCGATGGTGTTGGAAAGGCTGCGACGCGCGGTCTCGAGCAGGCCGCGGACGTTGTTCGCCGGAGCCACGTCCTGCGGTAGCAGTGACACGTTGTCGCCGACGGTGACGACTTTGCCCAGCAGCGCGAGCCTCAGCATCTCCGGGCTGACGACGGCCTGGATCTCGGCGGGACCCGCCAGAGTAACGGTACGGGCGGCCTTGGCCGGTGCCGGCCCGACGGTGACCTGGCCGCCGTCGCGGGTGCCGAGGTTGCCGAGAGTGAGATCGTCGGCGTAGAGCAATGCCCGGCTGGCGCTGGACTCGGCGAGCGCAGCGATGCCGGCCGTGGTCCGTCGCCCGGTGAGGGTGACCGGGTCGCCAGGGCGTAGGCCGAGTGCCGTGAACACCTCGGAGTGCAGGCGGACGACGCCACGTCGGGCGTCGAGCGCGGCGGGGCGCAGGTTCGCGGTCAGGGTCAGGGATCGCGCCGGTTCGGTCACGATCACGAGCCTATCGTCGCGGTGCTTTCATCGGCCCTACGCGTGCAGGGTGGCGCAACACATGCGAGCCGGATAGGCGCTTCTATAGCGCGTTGGGCATGGCTGGTCCGACGCGGATAGCTAAATGGCCATTGCCAGATATTCGGATCCGTTCTGACTTCGGTGGTCGCCGTCGGTCCCGATTCACCGATGCGCCGCCACCCTACTGTTGAGTAAGTTGATTGG
>JAOPWA010000070.1 GCA_025965915.1 Dactylosporangium sp.
TCTGGGCCGCTCAGCATGGCGTGAAGGTCATGTGTATAGCGCTAAGCGGACAAGACAGCCCGAACCTGAAACAGGCGGTGGAGCAGGCGCAGGCCGCCGACGTGGTATTGGTCGCTGCGGCCGGCAACCGACCACGGGACGCTACGGTTACCTACCCCGCCGCGTACCCAGGAGTCATCGCCGCGGCCGCCGTCGACCAGCAGGGCAATCATGCCGACGTATCTGTCACCGGCCCTCAGGTCACCCTCGCCGCACCGGGAGTCGACATCGTCAGCCCGCGGCTCAACGGCAAGTACTCACAGAACGTCGGCACGAGCGACGCCACGGCCATCATCGCGGGCGTCGCTGCCCTGGTCCGGGCCAAGTACCCCCAACTGTCAGCCGCCGAGGTCATCCATCGCCTGACGGCGACCGCCACCGACAAGGGCGCACCTGGCCGGGACGACCAGTACGGCTACGGCATCGTCAACCCGGTCGCAGCCCTGACCGCCGACGTACCACCGCTGACACCCAGCGCCGCACCGAGCCGCACCGACCTGGCCCCGGTCGCCACCCCGCCGGTGGCGGCCCAACCGAGCAAGCCCGGCCGGACTCCACTGGTCATCGCGCTCGCCGTCATCGGCCTGCTCGTAGTGGCGGGAGGCGTAACCACGGTCATCATCCGGTCAAGACGCTGAACGGCTGGCCGGCCGCGTGACGCGACCGGCCAGCGCACTACAAAGGGGCCGATCAGATCTCGATGTCGGTGGCGGCCCGGCGGTCGGCGACGCTGTGCGCGGCCTCGACGGCGTACGTGCCGGGGACGGTCCGCCAGCCCCCGTCCCAGATCTGCACCGCCCGCCGCGGTAGCGGGATCCGTACGGTCACGGCCTCGCCGGGGGCCGCCTCGGCGACCGCGAAGCCGGCCAGCCAGCGCGCCGGACGTTCGGCGTCGGGCGCGGTCGGCCCCACGTACAGTTGCACGACCTCACGCCCCGGACGCTCGCCGGTGTTCCGGACGATGACCACGGCGGTGCCGATGTCCGAGGAGCCGGAGTCGGGTTCAAGAACCAACGACTCGTACGCCCAGGTGGTGTAGCCCAGCCCATGGCCGAACGGGAACAGCGGCTCCACACCGGCCCGCTGCCACGCCCGGTACCCGATGAAAACGCCCTCGTCGTACCGGAGGGTGCCGTGGCTGGGTGTGGTGGACAGCACCGGGCAGTCCTCGGCCCGGCGTGGCCAGGTGGTGGGCAGCCGGCCACCCGGCTCGGCAGCGCCGAGCAACACGTCAGCGAGTGCCGCGCCGCCCTCCTGACCGGGGAACCACGTGAGCACGATGGAGGCCACGTCGTCGGCCCACGGCATCAGTACCGGTGAACCGGTGTTGACCACGACCACGGTGCGTGGGTTCGCGGCGGCGACGCGGGCGACGAGCTCATCCTGCCGGCCGGGCAGGGCCAGGCTGTCCCGGTCGAAGCCCTCCGACTCGACTTCCAGGGTGGTGGCCACCACGACGACCGCGACGTCAGCCTCGGCGGCGGCCGTGACCGCCTGCTCGATCAGCTCGTCGGGTGTGGGACCGGGCTCGGAGTGGCCGAGCGTGAACGCCACGAACATCGTCGGGTCGTCCAACGGAGAGAACCGCTTGGTGAGGGAAACGTCGACCGGGCGGCCGGCGGCCAGGCTGACGGGTATGCGCTGCTCCGGGGCGAGGAAAAGCCCCTCGGCCGGGTCGCCGGAGGTGGGGGCCAGTTCGTCTTCGAAGACGACGTGGCCGTCCACGGTGAGGGCGAACATACCCACCCCGCCGACTGCGAAGGCGTGTCGGCCGCCCATGCGGGGGGTGAACCGGCTGGTGACCTCGACGCTGGCCAGGGCTGCGGGGTCGACGCCTGCGGGCAGGTCGCCCATCCACCGGGCGGCGCCGGTGGTCAGGGCGACCGTCGCCATGACCGCACCATCGGCATCGCGGAACACCGCGGTGAAGCCGGACTCGCCACCCATCCACTGCGGGCCGGATGCCTCGGGCAGCTTGGTACGCGGGTCGACGCCGACTGCGTAGGTCAGCTCCACCCCGTCGGGCAACGCCGCCGACAGGCCGTCCAGCGGCGAGATCACGTGCGGCGGAAACACCTGGGCGCTGCCGCCGCCGAGTACGCGTGCCTCGCGGGCGGCCGCACCGATCAGCGCCACCCGTCGCAGCGCGGCCGGTCGCAGTGGAAGCAGGTCATCGTCGTTGCGGGCGAGTACGAAGGAGCGGGCAGCGACCTCGCGGGCGACCGCATCGCCGTCAACCGGCGCGGGCCGGTCAGCCGCGGCCACCCCCGCCGGCACGCCGTCCAACGCGCCGACCCGGACGGCCAGCCGGAGGACGCGGCGCACCTGCTCGTCGACGATCTCCTCGGCCACGGCACCGCTGCGCACGGCCTGCACCAGCTTGTCGCCCCAAGGGCTGTTCATAGCCGGCATCACGACGTCCAGACCGCCTATTGCCGCCTCGGCGGTTGCCCGGGCGGCGAACCAGTCCGAGACGATGACGCCGTCGAAGCCCCACTCGTCCTTGAGTACGCCGTTGGCCAGCGCACCGTGCTCGGTCATGGTGGTGCCGTTGACGCTGTTGTAGGCCGCCATCACGGCCCACACGTCGGCCCGGGCGACGATCGTCTCGAACGGGGCGAGGTAGACCTCGCGCAGCGCCCGCTCGCTGACTCGTACGTCGACGGTCAGCCGTTCGGTCTCCGAGTCGTTCGCGACGAAGTGCTTGACGGTGGCACCGACGCCCTGGTCCTGCACGCCGGCCACGTACGCCGCACCGATCTGTCCGGTCAGCAGCGGATCTTCGGAGTAGGTCTCGAAGTGCCGACCGCCGAGCGGGCTGCGCTGCATGTTGACGGTGGGCGCCAGCAGCAGGTGTACGCCCTTGCGCCGGGCTTCCTGTCCGAGCAGCCGACCGGCGGTGCGGGCCAGTGCGGTGTCCCACGTCGCGGCGAGCGCGGTCGGGCTGGGTAGCGCGATGGACGGGTCGCCGGCGGTCCAGGCGGTGCCGCGCACCCCGATCGGACCGTCGGACATCACGAGTGGCGCGAGCCCGATCGCCGGTACGGCGGGCAGCGACCATACGTCCTGTCCGGACAGCAGGCTGACCTTGGTCTCCAGGTCTAGCGCGGCGAGGGCCTTCTCGACGGCCCGCTCGTGGACGTCGCGGAGTGCTGACACGGCTAACGGACTCCCTTGATCCTGGTGACCAGAACCGCGGCGAGCATGAGGCTGACCGCCGCGACCGTGAAGAGCAGCGTATAGCCGCCCATCAGCAGAACGACCGGGGCGATCGCCGGGGCGAGCGACTGGGGCAGCGCGTTGGCGATGTTGATGACGCCAAGGTCCTTGCCGACCGTCTCGGGGTCGGGCAGTACCTGGGTGATCAGGGCCAGGTCCACCGCCAGGAACAGACCGTTACCGAGGCCGAAGACGATCTCCGCGACCGCGAGCGCGGCGAACGTGGGCGCCGTCGCGAGCAGGAACAGCCCGATCCCGATCAATACCGCAGCGCCGATGACGAACGGCTTCCGCCGACCTATCCGGTCCGAGATCCAGCCACCGGGCCCGGCCATGGCCACGGTGCACACCGAGGAGATCATGATCAGCGCGGCGGCCTGGCCGGCCACGTGCTCGGGACTGGTGCCGAGCCGGGCGGGCAGGAAGTACACCAGGTAGGCCTGCGGGATGGCGGTGCCGAACAGGGCCAGGAACCGGGTCATCCAAGCCCACCCGAAGTTGGGGTGTGCCTTGGGGTTGACCCAGAAGCTGCCGAGGAACTCGCGGACCGAGAACGGTGCCGGGCGGCGGTTGAGCCTGCGGTCCGGCAGGCCGACGCAGAACAGGCCGATCGCCAGGATGGCGATGGTGGCCGGGACCAGGAACTGGAGTACCGGCCGGCCGACGAAGGCCTGCGCGACGAACGCGCCAATCATGAGCGAACCCTGGATGGTCAGCCCGAAGAGGCCGGAGACCCGGCCCCGGTGCGCGACCTGGAACTGGTCGGGGATGGTCGCGGTCAACGCGGCCAGCAGGGCATTGAAGGCCAGTTGGGCGATGGCCCAACCGACCATGATCGCCGGGATCGAGGGCACGGTGGCGATGATCGCCAGGCCGACGAAGCCGCCGAGCGCCCCGCCGATCATCCAGGGCCGGCGCCGGCCGAACCGGGACGTGGTCCGGTCGGACAGGCGGCCGATCAGCGGGTTGGCGACCGTGGCCAGGAACGCGCCGACGCCGAGGATCAGGCTGAGGCTGCGCTCCTTGTTGACCGGGTCGACCTGCTGGACTCGCAGGGCCAGGGTGACCACCACGGGGGTGAGAAGAGCGAACCAGGTGGCGAAGCTGGCCAGCCCGAACCGGGCGGTCAGACCGAGCGGCATGCCCGCAGGCGCGGGCGCGGGCCCCCCGGGGGCTAGGGGCGTGACCGGTGCGGGCGAACCCGCAGCCGCAGCCGTCGTGGACCTTCGTGACACAGAGCCGACCTCCTTGTCGACCAGCGCCGGCCCCCGGGGTCGCTGCAGCCAGTTTCGGCGCTTGATCGACTTCGGGGGGTACGGCCCGGAACCGCGCGTCGCCGCGCACCTACCGAGTAGTAGGTCGGTAACGTTACATGGACGTTATAAAGATCGCCCAGTAGGCTCCCTTCGACGACCACTCAAGATCGCCGCCCAAGATCTCGGAGGAAGCCCGATGACCCAGCCGGACCGGCCCCGGGTGGATCAGCGCCGTGTCGGGCGGTCGCGCAACCGCCGCGACGACATCCTCCGCGTCGCGTTCGACCTGTTTGCCGAGCGGGGATACCGCGGCACCTCGCTGGCCGCCGTCGCCGACCGGGCCGGCCTGACCCAGCAGGGGCTGCTGCACTACTTCCCGAACAAGGGCACGCTGCTCGTCGAGGTACTCGAACTATCCGACGAACTGAACATCGGGCGCCTGTTCGCCGACTCCCCGGGGCGGCCGGCGTCACTGGACCAACTCGCCGAGCTGGTCGCGTACAACGTGACCCGGCCGGGCGTCGTCCGGTCACTCACCGTACTCACCGCGGAGAGTTTGACCGACGACCACCCGGCGCGCGCCTACTTCGTGGAGCGGTACGGCGAGTTCCGGCGGGGCGCGGCAGCCGCGCTGCGCGCCGAACTCGACGGTCGGCTGCCGGACGGGCTCACCGCGGAACACGCATCAGCGTTGCTCATCGCGGTCATGGACGGGCTGCAACAGCAGTGGTTGCTACAGCCCGACGAGATCGACATGCCCGGACTGTTCGCGATGTTCCTCGATCTACTCCGAAAGACGCGTGAAAGGGACTAGCCCCGCCAGCACACGGATACGCAATTGGTGACCATAATCTGGGAATCTCATCCTACATAGCAGGACTGGCTGATACGGTTCGAGCAATTGCACCGCACCGATGGGGAGCGCCATGTCCGCGAAGGAAGCCGTATATACGCACGGACACCACGAGTCCGTACTGCGCTCCCACCGGTGGCGGACCGTCGAGAACTCGGCGGCATACCTCCTGCCGCACCTACGACCCGGCATGTCCGTACTCGACGTGGGCTGCGGTCCCGGCAGCATCACGGCGGACCTGGCCGCGCGCGTCTCGCCGGGGAGCGTCACCGCCGTCGAGGTCACCGACAACGCTCTCGCGCTCGCACGTGCCGAGGCAGCCGCCCGCCGGCAGTCGAACATCGACTTCGTCGTCTGCGACGTACACGCACTCGACTTTCCCGACGACACGTTCGACGTGGTTCACGCCCACCAGGTCCTGCAACATGTCACCGACCCGGTGCGGGCCCTCCGCGAGATGCGCCGGGTGTGCAGGTCCGGCGGCATCGTCGCCGCCCGCGACAGCGACTACGCCGCGTTCGCCTGGTATCCGGCCCTTCCCGAGTTGGACGAGTGGATGGACCTGTACCAGCGGGTGGCCCGGGCCAACGGTGGCGAGCCCGACGCCGGCCGGCGGATGCTGGCATGGGCACGGGCAGCCGGGCTGGACGACGTCACCGCCACCTCGACGACGTGGTGCTTCGCGACGCCGGAGGACCGGGAGTGGTGGGGCGGGATGTGGGCCGACCGGATCCTGAAATCCGAGATGGCGCGGCAGGCCATCGCCTCGGGAGCCGCCACCGAGGAGGACCTGCGCAGGATCTCGGAGGGCTGGCGGGCCTGGACGGCCGCCGAGGATGGCTGGATGTCGCTCCTGCACGGCGAGATCATCTGCCGGGCATGACGGCCGGGTCGGTCATTGACCGCAGCGACGATGCCGCTACCTCGGCGCACTCCCCTGCCGGATGCGGCCAGCCCTGGTCTTGGCGAGGTTGCGGACCCGCTTGGTCCTGCCCACCTTACCCATCACCGTGAGAACCGCGGCGGACAGCGCCTCGTCGACGACCTTGTGCTGCAGCCAGTTCGAGGCGGCGGCGAGAGTCACCGGGTCGGGGTTCCCACCATCCATCAGCGCCTTGAACAGCTGCCAGTCCCGGATACGCCGGGCGAGGAAGCTCTGCTTCTCCACCATGTCCGAGATGCCGGCAGCCCACGCCGCGAACACATCGGCCGAGGGCAGCCGCGACGCCTGGCTGTCCATGTAGCTGACCATGGCGGACTCGGCCATCACGCGGTCCGGGTCACGGAGTACGAGCGCAATGAGTGCGCTCTCCTCAGCGTCCGGCGCAACGGCTAGCGCGGCCAGGTAGAGCCGACGGCGCGCGGGCCCGTCGACGAGCAGGGCCTCGAGGTCAGCGGTTTCCGCCTGGGCTTCGGTTTCCCCCTGGGCTATCGCAAGGACCTGCTCAAGGTCATGCCTGAGCGTCACATCGGCTCCCTCTCGCGACCGGCTTCGTACCGGCCAATCCCATCACGACGTCGGATACGCCGAACTCCGGGGCGTGCCGGCGAATGGACACCGGAATCCGCGAACTGACCAGGCGGTCCCCCGGTGCAGGACCTCGGGCGCCATCACCGGAGACGCAGTTGTTGGGCGACGGTACGGCAGAGGCCGGCGCCGTGGTCCAGGCCGAGGGAGATCGGGTACCGGGCCTCGACGGCGAGCACCCAGCCGTCGGCTATCGCCAGGCAGTTCACATGCCAGTTGCCGTCGGCCCCGACTGGGGTCCAGCCGTTCTTGATGGCGACGGTGGCGGCCGCGCTGGACGGAAGGGCGTCGATGATGCCCCACCGGCCACCGGCGGGCCGGTCGGCGCCGGCCGTCGTGCCCTGTACGTGCCGCCGCAAGCCTCGTCGCGATCCTCTCGATCGTCGGCACGGCCCTGCTCAGCCGGCGCGTACTGCGCCCGATCGCGGCGCTCACCAGCGCTTCGCGGCGGCTGGGCGAAGGTGGCCTGGGCGAGCGGGTACCGGTCGTCGGCCGGGACGAGTTGGCCGAACTCGCCCGCTCGTTCAACCGGATGGCCGACTCGCTGCAGCGCGGTGAGGAACGCCAGCGGCGGCTGATTGCGGACGTGGCCCACGAACTGCGGACCCCGTTGGCGAACCTGCGCGGCTACCTGGAGGCGCTCAAGGACGGAGTGATGCAGCCCGATCCGGAGCTGTTCTCCTCCCTGCACGAAGAGGCCGTGCTGCAGCAGCGCATCGTCGAAGACCTGCAGGACCTGGCGCTCGCGGAGGCCGGCGCACTGGTCTACCGCCGTACCCGGGTGGACGTCGGAGAACTGCTGGAGACGTGTCGGGTCGGACACCACGCCGTTGCCGACGCCGCCGGGGTACGGCTGGTCGTCTCACCTCCCCCGTCGGCGGCAGAGCCGATGTATGTCCACGCCGACCCGGACCGGCTCCGTCAGGTGCTGGGAAACCTGGTGACCAACGCGCTGCGGGCGACCGCCGCGGGAGGCTCGGTGGTGCTCGCCACGGCCGACACCGGGGCTACCCGGACCATCACGGTGACCGATACGGGTACCGGCATGTCCCCGACCGAACTCCCCCACGTCTTCGACCGGTTCTGGCCCGCGGACGCCGCCCGCAGTCGAACCACCGGCGGCAGCGGCCTGGGGCTCGCGATCGCCCGCCAGCTCGTGTCCGACCACAGTGGAACGATAAGCGTCGCCAGCGCACCCGGTGTGGGGACGGCCTTCACTATCGTCCTGCCGGCGGCGTAAGCGCCGGACCCCCGTACCGCAGCGCTACCCGCCATCGCATCGTCCTATACCAAATCTGCCGATGGCAGTCGATGCGTTACGGCGCGGCGTCCCCTGTGGGAAAACACACACTGAGCCCACCGGCAGGGGGTTCGTTGTGACCTGGGGAAACAGTCGGAAGGTCGACAGAGCGACATTGCCATTGACGGCGTGTAGTGGTTGACTGCTGGATCGTGTCAGACCACGTGATCGGGCGCAGGTCCGGAACACCATGAAACAACAGGATATGTACTGCGAGGTCACGCGGTGAACCGACGACTCACGTGGCGTCAACGGATGGCCCAGCGACTGGATCCGACCGTCACCGAAACGGCCGCCCGCCACATCGCGGACGCGCCTGCGCCACCGCCAGCGCAGGAGGATCGGGTCCAGAACGTGTGGCCCGCGATCTGCGAGCAGTTCGCGCTGCGCATCCTCGCCGCCGCCTACCAGATGGGCAGCCATCTAGAAGCCGCCGAGGCCGACGAGCAGGACGAGGACCGACTGGAGAAGCTGTACCGGATCGACCACGCCAACACCCGTATCCGGCGACAGGCGGAAAACCTCCAGGTCCTCCTGGGTCGTAAGGTCGACGACGCCGGCCGGCAGGTGACGTCGCTGGTGGACGTCATCCGGGCCGCGACCTCCGCCATCGAGTACTACCCACGTGTCCACATCGGACAGGTCGTGGACCTGGCGGTCGTGGAGTTCGCCGCGGACGACGTGATCCGGGTGCTGACCGAACTGCTCGACAACGCGACGCGCTTCTCCCCGCCGACGTCCTCGGTGATCGTGTCGGCGTACATCACCGAACACGGCAGCGTGCTGGTGCGCGTGGAGGACTCCGGAGTCGGCGTCCAACCCGATCAGCTGCCGGCGCTCAATGCCATGCTGGCCGGCAGCGCGCCGCCGGCGCTCGACGGCAACCCCGCCGCGCACCTGGGCCTGGTCGTCGTCGCGCGCCTGGCCCTCGCCCATCACATGCGGGTACACCTCACCAGCCGGCAGTCGGGCGGTACGACCGCGAACGTACTGGTCCCCGACGGACTGCTCTGCGAGATCGCGCCACCCGCCCGCACCGGGGCCGGTCCCGCGCCACTCGCCAACCTGTCCCGCCCGACGAAGCCGGCCCACCGGCTGTCCGACCCGGGCGGCATGTACCAAGGGAGTGCGCAGGTGCCGGGATCACGTCTGACGTTGATTAACGGGCAACCGGCCACGGCCGGCGGCCGCACCGGCAGGCGGGAGCCGGGCAGCGGCAATGGCGGTGGCAGTGGCAATGGCCTGCCCCGCCGGGTACGCGAAAGCCTGCGCGGCGATTCCGGAGCGGCGAATGGAGCCGGTATCCCACCGCAGCCCCGCACGTCGCCAGAGAGCGGGTTGGACCGGAACGTGTGGCCGGACGAGACAGCGGATTTCGCCGCTGGCATCAGTGACGCGCAGTGGTCGGACCCCAACGAGAGATCCGAAGGAAACCTGTGATGATGCCCCACAGCAACGGTGCGACGGCGCAACCACCCGCCGCCCGGGGTCCGCAGGACTGCGCGTGGCTCATCCGGCAGTTCGCCGATGAGGTCCCCGGCGTTACCCATGCGCTGATCGTGTCCCTGGACGGCCTGCAACTCGCCGCCTCCCGCATGGTGCCCCGCGATCTGGGTGACCAGCTGGCCGCGCTCACCGCCGGGCTGCTGAGCATGGCCGACCGCAGCGCGTCACTGCTGGACCTGGGCGCTTCGGAGTACATGACGATCCGGCTGCCGCGCGGGCACCTGCTGTTCATGCGGGTGGGCGAGTCGGCGGGCCTGGCGGTCGCCGCCGCGATCGGCTGTGACCTGCGGGTCGTCGCCTACCACATGACCCAGTTCGTCGGTGCTGTCGGACACGTGCTGACCCCACAGGTCCGCAACGAACTGCACCGGACCACCGCCAGCCAGCTGCCCCGCTGAGCAGACCAGAGCCAAGGGAGCGAACCACGTGGCCACCACGCACTGGAAGGTGCGGCCCTACGTTCTGACCGGGGGGCGCACACGAACCCGACAACACCTGCTCGTGCACACCCTGGTGTCGGTGCCGTACTACGACGCGGTCTTCGCGGCGGGACTGCTCCCGGAGGCGCGATCGCTGTACGAGAACGCCCGGGAGACCAGGTCCGTCGCCGAACTGTCGGCGACCTCGGGGATGTCGCTGGGCGTCACCCGGGTGGTCGTCGACGACCTCGCCGCCACCGACCGATTGGTGATCCACGCCGATCCCTACAGTTCCCCGTTCGACTTCCGCCTTCTGGAGCGAATCCGTGATGGTCTCCGCCAGCTCGCCTGACACCACGTTGACCTCGGCGAAGATCGTTATCGCTGGCGGTTTTGGGGTCGGTAAGACGACCTGTGTCGGGTCCATCTCGGAGATCACGCCGATCAATACCGAGGCGTGGATGACGGCGGCCAGCGAGCCGGTGGACCGGTTGGATCCGGGTATCGACAAGACGACGACAACCGTGGCGATGGACTTCGGCCGACTGACGATCGGTCACGACCTGGTGCTGTACCTGTTCGGTACGCCGGGGCAGGCGCGCTTCTGGCCGATGTGGGACGACCTGTGTCGGGGTGCCGTCGGCGCGCTCGTCCTGGCCGACACGCGGCACCTGGACGCGTCGTTCGCGGCGGTGAACTACTTCGAGCAGGACAGCAACCTGCCGTTCGTGGTGTGTCTCAACCTGTTCGACGGCGTGTTGACGCACGACCTCGAGGACGTACGCGAAGCACTCGCGCTGTCCCCAGAGGTTCCGCTGGTCACGTGCGACGCGCGTGACCCGTCGTCGGTCGCGAGGGCACTGATGGCGGTCGTGGAGCACACGATGCAACGCACCGCCGGCGCGGCCCCGGGCGTCCTCACCGCCCGATAGCTCAATCACCAGGAGGTACGAATGCGGAGAATACTTATCGTCGGCGCCGGACAGTCCGGGCTCCAACTCGGTCTGAGCCTGCTCGCCGAGGGGTACGAGGTGACAATCATGTCCGCCCGTACCCCCGATGAGATCCGCCGTGGCTGGGTGATGAGCACGCAGGCCATGTTCAACGACGCACTGCAGACCGAGCGGGCGTATGGGCTGAACCTCTGGGAGGACGAGACGCCGCGCATCGAGGGTCTGCACGTGTCCCTCTCCGCGCCGCCCGGCGAGCGGGCGCTGAGTATCCTCGGCCCGATCGATGCGTACGCGCAGAGCACCGACCAGCGGGTCAAGATGGCCGCCTGGCTGGAGCTGTTCGAGGAGCGCGGCGGCACCATCCACTACCAGGGCGTCACCACGTCCGACCTGGACGGGTTGACCACCCTCGGCCGCTACGACCTCACGGTCGTGGCCGCTGGCAAGGGCGACCTGGTCAGCGCTTTCGACCGGGACCCGTCACGGTCGGTGTACACCGCGCCGCAGCGCGGCCTCGCCGTCGCGTACGTGCACGGCTTGGAACTCGACCCGATGTGGCCGGTGCCGAACGTCGGGTTCAACGCGGTGCCCGGCCTCGGTGAGCTGTTCGTCATCCCCAGCTACACCCTGAGCGGACCGTGCGACATCCTGTTCTGGGAGACGATCCCGGACGGCCCGATGGACCTGTTCAAGGACCGCTTGGACCCGGCCGAGCACCTGAAGATCACGCTCGACCTGGCGCGCCAGTACACGCCGTGGGTCTACGAGCGGGCCGCCAATGTGGAGCTGACCGACGGACGCGCCACACTGTCCGGCCGGTACACGCCGACCGTGCGCCGCCCGGTTGCCGAGCTGCCTTCCGGCGGCCTCGCCCTGGGCATGGCCGACGTCGTGGTCGCCAACGACCCGATCACCGGCCAGGGCAGCAATACGGCCGCGAAGTGCGCAGACTCGTACCTGCGGTCCATCTTGGCCCACGGCAATCAGCCGTTCGACCGGGCGTGGATGGAGCAGACGTTCGAGTTGTTCTGGGAGGGCGCCGGCCGGGCCGTGACCGAGTGGACCAACGCGATGCTGCAGCCGCTCCCCGAGCACGTGCAGCAGATCCTGGGCGCCGCCTCGGCCAACCCGACCATCGCGCGCCGGTTCGGCAACGGCTTCTCCGACCCGAACGACTTCCAGCACTGGTTCATGGCCCCCGACAAGGCCGCCAGCTACCTCGCCTCGGTCGCTGTCGAGTGACCCGGTTGTGCGTCCGGGGCGGCGGACACGCCCCGGACGCACAGTTACCCGCAAGCTCCGGCCCGGATTAGGTGCGGGGTGCCCGGGTAGATGCTCGCGACAGGGCTGCCGCGCGAGAAGGAGCCCAGCATGCGAGTCAAAGACGCTGCCGTGGTCATCACCGGCGCTTCCAGTGGAATCGGCCGTGCCACGGCGCTGGCCTTCGCTGACGCCGGCGCGAACGTCGTGCTCGCCGCCCGTGCCGAGGAGCCGCTGCGCGCCGCCGAGAAAGAGTGCGCGGATCGGGGCGCCCACGCACTGTCGGTAGCCGTGGACGTCAGCTATGAGGCCGCCGTCACGGAGGTCAGGAACCAGGCCCTCGACGCGTTCGGTCGCATCGACGTGTGGGTCAACGCCGCAGTGGTCGGCGTCTTCGGCCCCTTTCTGGTCGTTCCCATGGCCGCCGTCCGGCGCGTCATCGACGTCAATGTCATGGGGTACGTCTACGGCAGCCGGGCCGCGTTGGAACAGATGCGCCGGCAGGAGTCGGGGGTGCTGATCAACATCTCTTCGGTCACGGCGTTCGGCCCGACGCCATACAACCAGGCATACGTGATCTCCAAAGCGGCGGTGCGTGCCTTGGGCTCCACCCTTCGGCAGGAGCTGCAACTCGACCGCGCCCGCGACGTTCACGTGTGCACCGTCATGCCCGCCACGATGGACACGCCGTTCTTCCACCACGCCGGCAACTACACCGGCCGCACGGTCGTTCCGATGCCGCCGGTGTACCCGCCGGAGCGGGTCGCTCGCGCCATCGTGAACCTGGTCCGGTTCCCGCGCCGCGAGGTGATCGTCGGCCCGGCCGGCCGAATGCTCTTGCTGCAGTCCAAGCTCGCCCCCGGCCTGGTGGAGCGATTCCTGGCCGCCTACGCCGACCGCATGCACTTCTCGCGCGAGCCCTCACCCGACCACGACGGCAACCTGTTCCAACCATGGCCGGACACCGAGGCCGTTGACGGCGGTTGGCACGGCCGGCGGCGTACCGTGGTGCGCCGCGCCGCGACCGTCGGGGCGATCGTCGCCGCCGGCGCATTCGCCCGCCGTCGCCACGGTGACCGGCCGACCTGGGGGCCGGTGCGGGGCTGGCGGACAGCCGGCATGGATGGTCACCGTCGAATGGGCCCGGGCTGACGGGCCGCGGCGACCACGGGGTTTGGTCGCTTCGGCCGGGGGTAGCTACCTCTTTTTGCGCCGGCTGCGTGATGCACGCGCCGGCGGCACTGAAGACGGGATGTCTGTGGTGACACAGGAGAGGGAGAGCAGGCGGCACGGGATACCTGAGGACGCCAAGGTCACACCGGCCACCACGGCCGACACGAGCGTCCAGCCCCGCGACGACCTCCGCGAGGCCCTGGCCAAGTCGGACATCGTCACGAAGGACGACGGATCCGGTATGGCCGGTGGCTCCTCCGGAAGCAGCGCGGGCGGCTCCGGCTTCCGTGGCCATCCGGACTCCGTGGACGAGGACAAGGCCGACGACGTGGAAAGGCCCGAGGCCGACGTCTAGACCGGGGCCCGACGTCTGCGCCCCGGCCGGCACCACGACGTGGGTCCGGTGCCGGCCAGGAGCGGCGGTCAGGACTGGTAGGGGGCCTTCGCCTTGCCTGCGACGTACATCAGCGCCGGCAGGTTTCTGGAGAAGTCGGTGCTGGTGCACGTGTATGCCGGGGTGAAGCTGCCGCAGCTCGCGACCTCGATGGTGAAGCTGGCGATACCGAGTTCGCCGTAGGACCAGTCGTCGCTGGTACCGGAGGCGTTGTACAGGATCTCGCCGGGCTGTCCGTACTGGTACCCGTTGTAACTGCTCATCTTCGCCGCGATCGCCCGTAGCGCGGCGTCGTTGGCGGAGTGCCGGGTGCTCCAGCCCCACGGGAACAGGTTCATGCCGGCGTACGAGTGCATGCTGATCATCGCGCCGCGGGTCGTGACCGGTGCCGCGTCGCCGTCGTTCGGGCCCCGCTGGTCGGCGTACAGCTGGCGGAAGAGCCGCTCGATGGCCTGCGTCTCCGGTTCGCTGTCGCCGCTACGGCCGTCGTAGGTCTGGCTGCACGGGTTGTGGCTGATGCCGCTGGTGTCCCAGTGCGTGATGGTGTTGCGGTTGAGGTCGACCCCGGCCTGGTCGGAGGCGGTGGGCGGGTTGGCGCAGCCGGTACCGCCGGTGTTGTTGAGGTTCTTGCGTTGCAGGTAGGGCCGGTTGCCACCCTGCTGCACGAGGTCGACGCCGTCGGGGTTGACGATCGGTACGACCCAGATCTCCGTGCTGTCGAGCAGAGCGGTCACCTGCGCGTTGGACCCGTAGCCGCCCACGAGATGGTCGATGAACCGCCACGAGATGTCTCCGGTGACGATCTCCCGCGCGTGGATCTGGGTCATCAACAGGAATCTGGGCTTGGGCACGTTCGGATTCAGCGCGCAGTCGCCGCTCTGCTTGCGGGTCAGGCAGATCGCCTTCAGGTCGTACCCGGTCGCCGGGTTGCGGGTCTTGAGATACGAGTCGCCGTAGTCCACGACCGTGGCGAGGTTCGCGTGGTCGGCGGCGACCTTGTCTAGGTGGGCGTACTGGGCGCGAACAGTGTGGTAGCCACCGTCGTAGGTCTCGTCGATGGGTGCCACGGCCGGCCCTGCCGCGTCGGGCACCAACCGGGTGGAGGGCGCCTTCCAGCCGGTCGGCTTGAGCTTCTCCGCGATGGCGGGCTCGAAGCCGGCGGCCTGTAGCCTGGCGGGCGTCGCGTCGTCACCGAGGACGAACAGGTTCGTTCCACTGCGGTTTTCGAGCACGTCGAACCCGTCGTGGAACAGGCGTTGCGCCGCCGCCTCCGAGGTCGCTGAAACCCGGTAGATGTACAGCTGGTTGGAGTCCGCGGCGGCCCTCGACATCTGCGGCCCCGCTACGAGAGCGACGGCCGCACCCGTCGCCACCAGGGTCGAAATGACATGACGTCGACGCATGGAGCACCTCCGGTACGCGATTACCGTCCCCCGGGGTCTCGACATCGCCGACGGTTAAGAAATCGACGATGACGAATGGAACGGTACACAGAGGACAGCACGTACCAGCGGAGGTGTAAAGACGCGAGCAGTGCTCGCATCGGGATCTGAGGGATGAACAAAGGGTGCTGCCGGCGGCTGCGGGCGGCCCCTCATCGTGAGGAGGGCGCCCCGCTCGCCGTCCACACGGTAAGAGGGGCGCCCTCCTCAACAGCCGTCAGCTACGGGCCTTGCGGCTGGCGCT
>JAOPWA010000129.1 GCA_025965915.1 Dactylosporangium sp.
CGGGTCCGTGGTCAGATCGCGTGGGCGAGTTCGGTGAACGCAGCGGCGACCCGCGTGGTCGGCGGTGCGTCGAGGCTGAGTTCGTAGTGGCCGCGGCGCAGGTTTTGCATGAAGGCGTGCCCTGCGATGATCACCTGTGCTGTGTTGTCCGTCCGTAGCCCGCGCATCGGTCTCAACCTGTGTTTCAGCTGGCTGTGATCAGCCTCGATCGGATTATTGGCGTACGGCTCGACGTGATGCCACGCCTGCGGAATCAACTCGTCGAGCACGCCGGGGTAGACCGCAGCAGCGTCGGTAACCACCTCGCCGGGTGTCACCTTCAGCGTGGACAGCGCCCGTCGGAAGAAACGCCGCGCCGAGACCAGCACGTCGATGACCTGTCCGTGCTGGTCGATCGCCCGGTAGACGTACCGCCAGACTCCGTTGACCCTGACGTAGGTCTCATCGACGAACCACCGGTCTCCTGGGGCGTGACGACAGAATCGGGCCGCGTCGGCCAGCAGTGGGGTGAACCGCTGGACCCACCGGTAGACGGTGACGTGGTCGACCTCGACGCCGCGTTCGACCAGTAGCTCTTCGACGTCGCGATAGGACAAATTGAACCGCAGGTACCAGCGCACCGCGACGACGATCACCTCGGGCGGGAACCGGAAGCCAGCGAACACCGACTTCGGCGGCAGCCACGGGCGCGGGCGGATCGATGACTTCACTGCTCAAGTCTGCCTCGATCTTGCCAACGCTCAACGCAACAGAGCCGTCCTTCCTCCCGGACCGGCGCTCTGGCCACCCGATGCCGGCGATGGCCAACGGGCCAATGCATGAGTCTCCAGCTCATCCGGAACGGACGACCTTTTGGTACCCACACGGCTACGCCGACGTCGAGCATAGGCAGAACCGCAGGTCAGCCGCCGTAACCCAATTCTCGAGCCCCACACCTGCATCGAGTTATGGCACGGCACACGTCCAGACAGTCGTCCGCGCGGGTTCAACGCGTCCACCGATCCGACAACGCACCGGCGCCCGTCAGTTCGCCGTGAACACGCTCGTCCGCTCGTACACCTCGTCGATCCGTCGCATCGCGCGCTGGGCGCGGGACCTGTCATGCACGGTGACGAGCGCGAGAACCGCCTCCACGAGGACCATGGCCGGCGCGAGCGACGTACGGGGAGCGGCCCCCTCCGAGGGCACGGCGAGCAGGTGGTCGGCGTACGTCGCGAGGTCGGACACCGGGCTGTCCGTGATCGCGACGACGATGGCTCCGCTGTCCTTCGCGGCACCGGCCAGTCGGGTGACCTCCCGGTAGTATCGGTGGAAGTCGACCACGACGACGACATCGCGTTCGTCGGCCAGCGCGAGCTGTTGCGCCATCCCGACGCTGTCCACCGGCTCGTGCACCTCGAGCCCTGTGATGCGTAGGCACGAAGCGAGGTAGGACACCACCGGTCGGGCAACGCCCATGCCGAGCACCACCACCCGCTGGCACCTGCCGAGCGCCTCGACCATGTTCTCGAGGGACGCGACGTCCACCGTCCTGACGGCCAGCTCGAGGTTGCGGCGGGCGCGTGCGAACGACTGGGCGAGCAAGGTGGACGCGTCTGCGGTGGACCCCGTCCGATCCATCTGCTGGAGGAAGGTGGGGTACTGCGAGAGCTTGGTACGCAGGTCCTTCTGCAGGGCCGGGTAGCCGTCGTACCCCAAGCGTTGGGAGAGCCGCACCACCGTGGCGGCATGGACGCCCACGCGCCCCGCGAGTTCTCCGGCGGACAGGAAGGCGACCGACGTCGCGTCGTCGAGGATGAACCTGGCAACCCGCTGCTGGCTCCTGCCGAGGTCGGCGTACACCTGCTGCAGCACCTCGGTGAGTTCGTCGTGTCTGGGCATGGTCTCCTCGCGGCTATGAGTCGTCGGGTCCACCGACGATGGGGGGCGACGCAGCCAGGCTAGCCGAGCTGCAACGGTCGGCACACAATATTGCAGCGTCGGATTCTTTGCACGCCCTATTGCAATGACCTGATCGTCTCGCCTACCGTGTCGCCAATCACAGGGCAAAGAGGGAGCGGGTACGACATGGCCTGGCGACTGGGAGTCGACACCGGCGGTACGTTCACCGACGTCGCGCTCGTCGACGAGACGCGTGGCTTGGTGGCCGTGTGCAAGGTGCCGTCCAACCGGCTCGACCCGTCGGCGGCGATCCTGCGAGGGATCACACAGATCCTCGACGAGTGCGGGGTCAGCGCGGACGGCGTGGGGTTCCTCGGGCACGGCACGACCGTCGCGACCAACGCGGTGCTCGAGGGGACCACCGCGCCGGTCGGCATGTTGACCACCCGGGGCATGCGCGACGTGCTCGAGCTGGCCCGGCAGCGTCGCCCGCACCTGTACGACATGGATGTGCCCAAGCCGGACCCGGTGGTGCCCCGCCACCTCCGCCTGGAGGTGCCGGAGCGGCTGGCCGCCGACGGCAGCGTGGTACGGCGGCTTGACCTCGCCGTCGCACAGGCGCAACTCGCCCGTCTCGCGGAGGCCGGTGTCGAGGCGATCGCCGTCTGCCTATTGCACTCGTATGCCAACAGCGATCACGAGCGACAGCTGCGCGAGTTGGTCCAGACGGTGCTTCCCGACGTTCCGGCGAGCCTGTCGAGCGAGGTGCATCCTGAGTTCCGCGAGCATGGACGGTTCAGCACGACGGTGTTGAATGCGGCGCTCGTCCCCGTCATGCGCCGCTACCTAGGGCGGCTCTCCGCCGCCGTGCATACGCGGGGCATCCCGTCGCCGGTGCGAGTGATCCAGTCCAACGGAGGCGTCATGTCCGCCGACGCCGCCGCCGAGTACCCGGTATCGACGTTGTTCTCCGGACCCAGCGCCGGTGTACTCGGCGCCGTCCAGCTCGCCCGCGCCGCCGGCGAGGAGGACATCATCACGTTCGACATGGGCGGCACGAGCACCGACGTGTGCCTCATCCGCGGCGGTCAGGTACCGGTCGTACACGAGCGGGAGATCGCGGGGAAACCGGTGCTGGGCGCGATGGTCGACATCCACTCGGTCGGATCCGGCGGGGGGTCGATCGCCTGGGTGGACGACGGCGGGCTGCTCAAGGTCGGTCCGCGCAGCGCCGGCGCCGCGCCAGGCCCCGCCTGCTACGGCCGCGGCGGCACGGTGCCCACCGTCACCGACGCCAACGTCGTGCTCGGTTACCTGCACCCCGACTCTCCTCTAGCCGGCTCGCTCCAGGTCGACGTGCCGGCGGCGCGCGATGCGCTGGCGACCCGCGTGGGTGATCCACTCGGCGTCGACGTCGACACCGCCGCGCACGGCGTCCTGCGCGTGCTGCAGGCCAGCCTGGTCCGGGCGGTTCGGGCGATTTCGGTCGAACGCGGCACCGATCCTCGCGACTTCACGCTCGTACCGTTCGGCGGCGCCGGCCCACTCCACGCCGCCCAGCTCGCCCGGGAGTTGGGCATCCGTAAGGTGCTCGTCCCGCCGTCGCCGGGGATCCTCTGTGCGTACGGTGCGCTCAGCGCCGACCTGCGTGCGGATTTCGGCGCCACCTGCCTCACCACCGCCACGACGGACGGCCTCGCCGAGCTGAAAGCCGCATTCGCGGCATTGGAGGTACGCGCACGCGAGTGGCTGAGCCGCGAGGGCGTCGCCGGACAGGCAGCGCTCGAACGCGGCGTCGAACTGCGGTACGCGCGGCAGAACTATCAACTGGCCGTACCGATGCCCGGTGAGCCGGATGACTCCGTCCTCACAAGCGTGGTCGACCGCTTCCACCAACTGCACGAGCAGACGTACGGGTACGCCGCGCCAAGCGAGCCGGTGCATGTCGTCACGGTGCGCCTCACCGCTGTCGTCCCGACATCGCGTTCCTGGCCGTCCACCCCGCCCGCGCAGGCAGGCGGTGCGGGTCCTGTGGGCAGCAGACGCGTTTTCTTCGAGGACGAAGGTTGGGTCGACTGCCCCGTCTACGACCGGGCGACCCTCGGCACCCGTCAAGTGCTCCACGGCCCGGCGGTGGTCGCACAGCTCGACGCAACGACCGTGGTTCTGCCCGCACAAACATTCCGCGTCGACGACGCCGCAAACCTGATCATCGAGGATGTGCGATGAACACCAACCAAACCCTCGACCCGGTCACCACCGAGGTCATCGGCAGCGCGCTCCTCGCGATCACCGACGAGATGAGCAGTGCCCTGGTACGCACCGCTTACTCCCCCAACATCAAGGAGCGGGTCGACTGCTCCACCGCGCTGTTCGACACCGAGGGGCGCGTGCTCGCCCAGTCCCAGCGGCTACCCCTGCACATGGGGTCGCTGCTCGGCTCCGTACGTCACATCCACGAGCGGTTCCCCAGCGAGTCGCTGCGTGCCGGCGACATGTTCCTCGCCAACGATCCGTATCACGGAGGCGGCTCGCACCTGCCGGACTTCAACCTCGTCGCCCCCATCTTCGCCGGTGACGAACTCATCGGGTATGCGGCGAACACGGCACACCACTCCGACGTCGGCGGCATGGTGCCTGGCTCGGAGTCGGCGGATTGCCAGGAGATCTACCAGGAGGGCATCCGTATCCCGCCGGTGCGCCTGTGCGCGGCAGGCGAGCTCCGTGACGACATCATCGCCGTGGTCGCGCTGAACTCCCGCGTCCCACGCGACCGCGAAGGCGACCTGAGGGCGCAGATAGCCGCAAACCGGGTCGCCGAGCGGCGGATGCTCGAACTCCGCGACAGGTACGGCACCGGGCAGCTCAAGGACCACTTCGCGTCGCTCCTCGAAGCGACCGAGCGCCGGATCAGGACCCGGTTCGCCGTGATCCCGCCTGGCGACTACGTACACGACGAGTACCTCGACCCGCTGCCGGACGGGACAGAACAACGGATCCGGGTACGTCTGCGTGCGGACGGACGGACACTGCGGTTCGACTTCGCCGGCACGAGCCCGCAGATGCCCTTCGCACGCAACATCCCCTACTACGCGCTCGCCGCAACAGCGTTTTGCGTCGTCAAGACGATGTTGGACCCGGAGATCGCGGCGAACGACGGCTTCTACCGCAGCATCGAGCTCGAGGCGCCCGAAGGATCACTGGTCAACCCGGTGTCGCCTGCGCCGGTCGGCGCTCGCGCACTGAGCTGCGGCGTGCTCGCGGACGCGCTCGCCGGCGTTCTGTCGCAGGCGGCAAGCGACCAGGCGGTGGCCGGATCGGCGCCGCACCAACTGGTGATCTTCGCGGGCATCGACCCGCGCAACGGTGAGTACTTCGTCAACTACGAGACGATCGCGGGGGCGTTGGGGGCGCGCGCCTCCCACGACGGGCTCGACGCCGTTCGGATCTACGCGTCGGGCGCGGCGAATCTCCCCATCGAGGCCCTTGAGCAGGCGTTCCCGCTGCGTGTCGAGCGCTACGAGCTACTGTCCGACTCCGGCGGCGCCGGCCGCTTCCGTGGCGGTCTCGGCATCCGGCGCGACTACCGGATGCTCGCACCCCAAGTCGAGATCAGCCTGAGCGGGGAGCGACACCACGTGCCCGCGCCGGGTATCGCCGGCGGGGCCGACGGCGCGCCAGGCCGTTTCGTCGTCAACCCGGACACCGACTCCGCGGTGGCACTGCCCAGCGTCGCGCGGGAGATTCGGCTGCGCCAAGGCGATGTCCTGCGGGTCGACACCCCCGGCGGGGCGGGCTTCGGACCCGTGTCGGACCGCAATCCCGACCTGCTGCGACGCGATCTGGAGCAGGTCAGGGTCACGGCGCCGGACGAGCAGGTGCGTCGATGAGCACGACCGACCTGACCCAGACGACCGCCGCTTGGGTTCGTGACGAGTTCGAGGTCTGCCGCCGCCTCACATACCTCGACGTTGCGGGACGCGCGCCGATGGCCGACCGCGTCCATCGCGAGCTGACCGACTACCTCACCGTGTGCCGCACCGAAGGGGCACGCAAGGGGGAATGGCTCGCACGGGTGGAAGCCATCAGGGAGAGAACGGCGTCGTTCATCGGCGCCGGCAGTGACGAGATCGCCTTCACGAAGAACACGTCAGACGGACTCAACACCATCGCGGCGGCCCTCGACCTCCGCGCCGGCGACAACGTGATCGTGTGCCCGGAGTTCGAGCACGTCAACAACATCTACCCTTGGCTCCACCTTGGCGAACGCGGCGTCGAGACACGCACCGTGCCGATGCGCGGCGCGATGGTCGACCCGCAGGACGTCGCCGCGCACATGGACGAACGCACCCGCGTCGTCACCGTATCGGCGGTCTCGTCGTGGACCGGCGCCCGGCCGGACCTCCCAGCCATCGCGAAGCTCTGCCGCGACCGTGGAGTGTTCCTGCTGGCCGACGCGGCGCAGTCGCTCGGGATAGTCAACACCGACGTCCGCGAACTCGGGGTCGACGGTCTCGCCGGTGCGACGCAGAAGGGCCTGCTCGGCATGTACGGGCTCGGCATCCTGTACTGCCGGCGCGAGTGGCTCCCGCGACTGCGTCCACCGTTCCTCTCCGTGTCCGGCGTCACGCGCGCCGGCCTACACGAGTCCGATCTCGGCCCGCTCGCCGGGTACCGGCTCCACGACACCGCGGCACGGTTCGAGACCGGCAACCCTAATTTCGCCGGGCTGTTCGCACTCGACGCTGCGTTGTCGCTCCTCGAAGAGGTCGGCGCCGAGGCGGTCGAATCACGAGTCACCACCCTCGCCGCACAGCTCATCGGCGCCCTCCGCGACCGCGGGCTGCCCGTCATCACACCGGATCGACCCGGCACACACGCCGGAATCGTCGCCTTCGACGTACCAGACGTCAACGAAGCCGACCAACGCCTGCGCGACAACGCCGTACGGCTATCCGTTCGACGCGGCAGGCTACGAGCCAGCCTGCACATATACAACGACGAGTCCGACCTCGACCGGTTGCTGTCCCTCGTCGGAATTAACACCCCCTCACCCCCCGTCGGTTTCCCGGCCCCCGCTCAGGGAGAACAGCCATGACGACCCTCAGCACCCACCCACCACGACGCATACCCGGTTCCGACATCCGCCAGGTGACCGCCGCGAGCACGATCGGATCGGTCATCGAGTGGTACGACTACAACCTGTTCGCGCAGGCGTCGGCCCTCGTGTTCCCGGCCCTGTTCTTCCCGCGCTTCTCCTCGACCGCCGGAACGCTCGCGTCGTTCGCCACATTCGCGGTCGCTTTCGCCGCTCGACCCATAGGCGCGCTGATCTTCGGCCACCTCGGCGATCGGCTCGGCCGCAAGAAAACGCTGGTCGTCACGTTGCTGATGATGGGTACCTCGACCTTCGCCATCGGCGTGCTGCCGACGTACAAAGAGGTCGGCGTGCTGGCCCCCGTGCTTCTCGTGGTACTGCGAGTCGTCCAAGGCATCGCATTGGGCGGCGAGTGGGGAGGCGCGGCCCTGATGGCGGTGGAACATTCCGGGCACCGTCGGCGCGGCCTCATCGGCGCCTGGCCACAGGTGGGCAGCCCGGCTGGAAACCTCACCGCCGCAGGGATGATGACCCTCGCGATAGCCATCAGCAATAGCGGTTTCGCAAGCTGGGGTTGGCGCATCCCCTTCCTCGCAAGCGCGATCCTCGTCCTGGTAGGGCTGTTCATCCGCCTGAAGGTCTCCGAAAGCCCGGTCTTTGAGGCGATGAAACGAGCCGGATCCGCCGCCAAGAACCCCATCGCGGAAGTTTTCCGACACGACAAGAAGCGTCTCCTTCTCGCGACCGGCTCCCGAATCGGCGTGGACGTGGCCTACTACACGTTTGCCGTGTACAGCCTGAGCTACATTTCCCGCCACCTCGGCCTGCCCAAAAACGTCGGTCTGGTCGCGCTCTTCGTCGGCGCTGCCGTCGAGTTCGTCACGATCCCCCTGTTCGGCAGACTGTCCGACGCCATCGGCCGTCGACGCGTGCTCGCCGGAGGTCTCGGTGTGCTGGCGCTGTGGGGACTGGCGTTCTTCCCACTGCTCAACACCCGCTCCCAGTGGTCGATCATTCTCGCCTTCGCCGTCGCGCTCGGTGCAGGGCACGGCATGGCGTGGTCGGTAATGGGATCATTCTTCCCAGAGCTGTTCGGAACACGAGTGCGATACACGGGCGCCTCGTTCAGCTTCCAGCTCGCTGGCGTGATCGGCGGAGCGCCGGCACCCTTCATCGCCACACTGCTGACCGCCTCGCATTGGGGAACCGCGGGAATCGGCGCCTACCTGGTCATCGCCTGCGCACTCAGCCTCGCCTGCGTGTTGGCACTGCCCGAGACATACAAGGGCAACATCGACGATAACCACCAACAGGCGACCGGTTAAGCGAAAGGAGAAACGGACATGTCGGCACCGTTCGTAGCCGTCATCGGCATCGGCACGATGGGCGCACCGATTGCACGCAACCTCCTCCGGGCGGGCGCGCAACTCAGCTGCTTCGACGTAAAACGAGAGGCGATGGCAGAGCTCGTAGAACACGGCGCCACCGCCACAGCGTCGCCCGCCGAAGCAGCCAGTCGCGCCGAGTTCGTGATCACGATGCTCCCCGCAGACGAGCACATCCGCGCGGCGGTCCTGGGTCCGGACGGCGTGGCCAGCGGGATCGGCCCAGGCTCGATCCTGATCGAGATGAGCACGGCCAGCCCCGCAACGGCACGGGAACTAGAGGCTGCGCTTGCCCCAGCAGGTGTCCAGGTCGTGGACGCCCCGGTCGGCCGGGGAACACAGGCGGCGATCGACGGAACTCTGCTCATCCTCGCATCGGGTCCGCGTGACGCCGTCGACCGGTGCTCAGCGGTCTTCGACCCCGTAGGCGAACGTACCTTCTACTGCGGCGAGGTCGGCGCGGGCAAGACCGTCAAGCTCGTGAACAACCTCGTCTTCGGCGAGATCGTCGCGGCCGTCTCCGAAGGTGTCACGCTGGCCGTCAAATCGGGCGTGGAACCCGACCTCGTTCTCGAGGTGATCGGCAACTCGCTCGCCGCGAACGCGGTCGCCAACCACATCTTCCCCGAACGGGTGTTGCCCCGCGATTTCTCGCCAAAGTTCCGGCTGGACCTGGAGAGCAAGGACCTGGCGCTCGCCCAACGCCTGGCACAGGACAACGGAGCACCATTCCTGTTGGGAGCACTGACGGCATCGCTGTTCGGCACGGCGGTCGGGCGAGGTCTCGGCGGCTCCGACGTCTCACGGCTCGCCGAGCTCTACGAGCAACTGGGCGACGTCACGATCGGCCAAAGGAGTTCCGATGCATGACCTCTCCCTGCGCGCCGAGTTGCTGTCCCGGGTCGCACATCTACCGATCGACCTCGACCGAAGAGGCACGATCGACGTCGTCAACCCGGCGACCGAGAAACCCCTCACCACCATGACCGTCGCCGGTCCCGACACCGTCCATGCGGCCGTAATCTCGGCCCGCCAGGCATCGGCCGGATGGGCGCAGACAGGGCCGGTCGGCCGACGCGTCGCTCTGCGAACGCTCGCTGCGCGCCTGCGCGATCACGCAGAACAGCTGGCCACGACGATCACACTCGAGCACGGCCGCCCGTTCACGGATGCCCGCGCAGAAGCGCACGGCGCGGCGGACCTTGTGGAAACATACGCTGAACTGGCCGTGGCGCATCACACGGGTGTCCAGGGCTCCGCGAGCGGCGAAATCGTGTTCCACCGCTCCGAGCCGTGGGGCGTGGTCGCGTGCATCACGCCGTGGAACTACCCGCTCATGGCTGTGCTCAACCTGGTGGCGCCGGCGCTCGCCGCCGGTAACACGGTCGTGCTCAAGCCCTCGGAGAAGACACCGGCGTCGGCCGTCCTGCTGGTCGAGTGGTGTACCGACCACCTTCCACCCGGTGTGCTCAACCTCGTTCTCGGCACAGGTGAGACGACCGGGAGCGCCCTCGTGCGACACCCCGACGTCGATCTCGTCGCCCTCACCGGCGGAGTCGCCACCGGGAGACGGGTGAGCGAGCTCGCCGGCGAGAGGCTGAAGAAGACGATCCTGGAACTCGGTGGCAAGGACGCGATGATCGTCGACGACACCGTAGACGTGCGCGTCGCCGCACGAATGGCAGCCCAGGCGGCATTCGACAACTCGGGCCAGATCTGTACCTCGATCGAACGCATCTACGTGCACGAAGCGATCAAGGACGACTTCGTTGCGCGGTTGGCGAACGAGGCGGCGGCCTGGCGAGTCGGCGACGGCTTCGACGATGGGGTACGAATGGGACCTGTCGTCGACCAGGCGCAGCTCGACACGATCGTCAACCACGTCGACTCGGCCGTCGCCCAAGGCGCGGTCGTCGTGTGCGGCGGCCGACGACTCGACCGCACCGGCTACTTCTTTCCGCCGACGGTGCTCACCGATGTGCCACCATTAGTGCCGCTGCTGACCGAGGAGACGTTCGGTCCCGTCGCTCCTGTCGTCAGCGTCAGGAACTTCGAGGATGCGATTACACGCGCCAACGAGTCCGAGTACGGCCTGGGTGCGATGGTCCTGACGGGAGATCCGGTACACGCCATGCTCGCCGTCGAGCGCCTCCGCGTCGGTTCGGTGAAGATCAACGCCATGCGCGGCCGTGTGCCAGGAACGTCGGCCCAGCCTGCCGGCGTCAGCGGCATCGGCGCCGGCTACGGCCCGGACGCGTTACGGGAGTTCGCCCGGCAGAAGTCCGTTCAGTGGAGAGCCATGCCACAATGACGTCCGCCAGAATCGCTCTCGTGCACACCGGCGGGACGATCGGTTCCATCGGACGGGACCGCCTCGACCTCGCCTGGTACCTCGACACGGACGAGACCCGTTCCGCCGAGGAACTACTCGGCGCATTGCCTGAACTCGAGCGGATCGCCGAGGTACGTCCGGTCCGCTACGACACGGCATTGAGCCACGCTCTCA
Source organism: Dactylosporangium sp. (assembly GCA_025965915.1). Taxonomy (GTDB): domain Bacteria; phylum Actinomycetota; class Actinomycetes; order Mycobacteriales; family Micromonosporaceae; genus Planosporangium. The sequence continues at coordinate 10,871 of JAOPWA010000129.1, forward strand.
GTCCGACCGGCTGGTTGAAGCTGGGCACAACTGTATCCGCGCTCGTCGACGATCCCGACGTCGACGGCGTCGTCGTCACACACGGCACCAACACACTGGAGGAGTCAGCGTACTTCCTGTGGCTCACGACCCCGCCGACCAAGCCCGTCGTGGTGTGCGGTGCGATGCGTCCGTGGTCCGCTGTCGAGGCGGGAGCCCGCGGAATCGTCAGTGCAAGCACGGGTTCAGGGGTTCCTACACCCGCCGAGGCAGCGGCGTTACCAAACGACAGTCACCGTCGCTCGTCTACCTCCGGCTGGTCTCTGCCGTCCCCTTGAGGAAGCTGGCCAGTGCGGACGAGATAGCGGTATGCGAAGTCGCTCAACAACCAGCCGCCCAAACACGTGAGCGCGGCGACGACGATAAGGTCAAAGAACGCGATATGCGTGAGGCGGCCAAGGCCCCATGCAAGCGCGGCGACTGCTCCGGTCGGCCATGTTAACCACTGCGGCCGCACGGCATCCGTCTCTAGCTCCATCGAAACCTCCGAACTGCCGGTTATCTGGATGACGGCTCAAGGCGAAGGGGCCACCAGGGTCTGTGTGAACTGAACCATATTTTTGTCGGGCCTGTAAGGTGACTGGGTCTAAGGCCGTGTCTCACTTGGTGACCTTTACGAGTCGGCGGTAGCAGATCAGGGCGCACGCGATGGTGACGAAGCCTTGAAAGTGGTCGGCGAGCCGGTCGTAGCGGCGCACCAGCCGGGGCGTAGCGGCGGACCTGGGTGGTGCGCCAGATCGCGGTGGCGGCGAGGTCGGCGGGGGTGCCCAGTCGGGCGCCTTTGGTGCGGGGCCGGCGTTCGCCGCCGAAGGTATCGACGTGATTCGGACCCCGCCGCAGGCGCCCCGGGCGAACTCGTTCGCGGAGCGCTGGGTGGGCACCGTACGTCGGGAGTGCGCCGACCGGATGCTCATCGTTGGCGAGCGACAGCTGGCGGCGGTCCTCTGCGAGTACGTGGCTCACTACAACGGCCACCGTCCACATCGTTCGTTGGACCAGCAGCCATCGAACCCGCCGCCTCAGGTCGTAGACCTGAACGCCGCCCGGGTGCAGCGACGCCCGATCCTCGGCGGCTTGATCAACGAGTACGAACGAGCCACATAGATCATCACGAAGCGGCAGGTCACCGCAGGTGCGGGGATTTGAGCCCCTACAGGAGTTCAAGGCGTCGAGAATCGGCGCTGAGCCTGGGAATAGGTAGCCATAGGCTCCGACGGCGCTCGTGTCGGTAGCGGCCGTTCCCAAACACGCAAGGATCTCATAGTGCCTGGGTTCCTTCCATCCTTTATGTGTCGAACCGCCCTGACAGATCGTGGGCCTGATCATGAAACGCACTAGCATCGTCGGCATGGCAAC